>DATFWL010000165.1:0-47205 GCA_035259385.1 Vicinamibacterales bacterium
GATCGGCCAGGGCGTGTACGGATTCCTCTTCGCCGCGCAGGTCCGCGTCGATCCGCAGGACAACCTCTGGGTCGTCGACGAGTACTCCTCGATGGTGATGAAGTTCGATCCGCAGGGCCGCGTCGCGTTCCTCCTCGGACGCAAACCGGAGTCGATTCAGAATCCAGGCCGTACTGGCGGACCAGGCGCAGGCGGCGGAGAAGGCGGACGCGGCGCTGACGGCGGCCGCGGAGCCGAAGCCGGCCGCGGCGGCGGTGGTGCCCAAGCCGGCGGACGCGGCGGCGGGGCCCCGGGAGCCGGCGCGCCGCAGGACGTCTTCAATCGCCCGACCGACGTCGCGTGGGACGCGCAGGGCAACATCTTCGTCGCCGACGGCCGTGGCAACGCGCGCGTCGCCAAGTTCTCGAAGGACGGCGTGTTCGTCAAGTCATGGGGCCAGCGCGGCAGCGCGACCGGCCAGTTCGCCAGCGTCGACAGCATCGCCGTCGATGCGCAGGGCAACGTCTATGCCGCCGATGGCGGCAACCAGCGCATCCAGGTGTTCGATAACAACGGCACGTTCAAGACCGAGATCAAGAATGTCGGCAACGCGCAGGCCATCTGCATCACGCCGGGCGGCAGCCAGGTGATCTACGTGTCGAATTCGAATCCGCCGAACGATCTCGATTCTGCCGGCGAGATCTACAAGATGCGCCTCGATGGCACCATCGTCGGCAAGTTCGGCCGGGCGGGCAAGCTGCTCAAGGAGTTCGGCACGGTCAACGCGATCGATTGCCGCACCGAGAACACCCTCTACGTCGGCGAAGTCGGCAACTTCAGAGTCCAGAAGCTGACGCTGCGCTAGACACGACGATCGACAGGAAGATGGCCGCGATGCGAATCCTGCCCTGGCTTGGGGTCATCGGCGCGGTCGGTATGTCGATCGGCGCGCCGGTGCGCGCACCGGTCACGGTGCCGATGTCGCAGTACGACTACGGCCGTACTGGAGCCAACCTTCAGGAGTCGACGCTCAACCCGTCCAACGTGGATGCGACTCACTTCGGCAAGCTCTTTTCGAGGAGAGTGGACGACAGCATCTACGCGCTTCCTTTGATCGTTCCCGACCTCGAGATCTCCGGCCGACGCCACAACGTCCTGTTCATCGCCTCGATGGGAAATACGGTGTACGCATTTGACGCCGACGATCCAGCGCAATCGGATCCTCTGTGGTCGCGCAACATCGGCGCTCCTGCTGCCGGCGACAGCTGGATCGGTCCGGTCCATCATGGCATTCTCGGAACGCCCTTCATCGATGTGCCAACCGGTACTCTGTATGCGGTCGCCCTGGTGTCGAAGGGGAACGACTACAACCTGTGGCTGAATGCCCTGGACGTATCCAACGGAAACCCGAAATACAATTCGCCACAACTGCTGTCGTTCCCGTTCGCCGGATCGGAGGGGACGCTCACGAACGTGAGAGGCGCACTCCAACGGGCAGGACTGCTGATGGTCGACGATGTGCTGTATATCGCCTTCGCGAACATCGTGCCCGATCCGAACGACCAGCACTGGTCGCAGGAAGGCTTCGTTCAGACATTCAATGCGCGCGACCTGAAACAACGGTTCGCCGTCTTCCAGACGACGCCGAGCGGCCGGAAAGGTGGCGTCTGGCAGGCTGGGCGGGGGATCGCGGCGGACGGTGAGGGCAATATCTATCTATCCACCGCCGGCGGCAGCTACGACGGAGTCAGCAACTTCGGGAGCAGCACGCTGAAGTTCACCGGCCGGAGTCTCAAGCTTGCCGACTGGTTCACGCCGAAGAATCACGAGTATCTGTTCCTTCACAATATCGATATGAGCGCCGGCGGGGTCACCTTGATCCCGAATTCCCCGCTCATGTTTGCCGGCGGCAAGGAAGGCGTCATCTTCCTCCTCAACCGCAACGACATGGGGAAGCTGGAAGGCGCCGGAGGCGGGCCGCTCCAGAAGTTTCGAGCGAGCGAGGGTTGCGGGCAAGAAGACTGCGCCCAAACGCTCGGGACGGCATTCTGGCGCCGCCCGAACGACGGCATGCTTTACGTCTGGGATCGACGGGATGTGCTCCGGGCCTATCACTTCGTCCACGACCGCTTCGTCACGACTCCAGCGGCCGTGAGTGCAGTCAAACCAGGGATGACCGGCGGGCCCAGCGTGTCGGCGAACGGTTCCGACATCGGCAGCGGCATCGTGTGGGCCGTGACGACTCAATCCACGCAGAGCGGCGGGCTGGCGCCCGGTACACTGCGCGCCTTCCGCGCCGCTGATGTGCGCCAGGAAATCTACAATTCCGACATGAACCACGCACGGGATTCGCTCGGCGACTTTACGAAGTTCGCGCCGCCAGTGGTCGCCAACGGGAAGGTGTACGTTCCGACGCAGTCGAATGCAGTAGCCGTCTATGGCCTTCTCGGTGGCGGCCTTCTCGATGGCGGCCTTCGCGATCGCGGGCTTCTCGATCGCGGGCTTCGCGATCGCGGGCTTCGCGCGGGCCGGTGACCGTCGGCTTGGTAAAGCGTGCACTCAGTTTGTGGGCGCGCGATCCAGAATGTCCTCGCGCTTTGGATCTCAATATATCTTCCTGCCTTCCCGATAGCTGGACGAGACGTTCGTACCGATGGTGCAGCCCGCCGACTTGATCCGCTTGCACTTTACGGCTGGATCGTGAACGCCAACTCGTTTGATGGCGGGCTGCTCCCACACGCATTGACGGCGACAACTCGCGCGGCGAACGCGCCGGCGGCGGTAACCGTCGACGCGAAGCTCGTGGCCGGGCCGCCTGTCGGGATCGTCGCGACAGGCTGCAGGCCCAGTCCCGGCTCGATCAGCACCTGATAGGAGTTGACCACGCCGCTGCCGGGCCACCACGTGAAAGTCACGAGCCCGCTGGACGTCGTCACGGGAAGCAGGATCGGCGTGCCGGGCGGGCCCGCACACGCGCCATTACCAACCGGCATCTGGATCGAGCTGCTCCAGGCGCCGACAGATCCGCCGCTGGCTGCGCGGGTGCGGACCCAGTAGCTGCCCGGGGAGGCGGCCGTGTTGAACGACAACGCGGCGGTCGTCGTCGACGCGATGTCGTTCTGTCCGAGGCGGCTGCCGACATGGACCTCGTACAACGTCGGCGTCGTGCCGATCTGCGGCGCCGTCCAACTCGCGTTGACGGACGCGTTTTCGGGGAAGCCGACGAGTGCGACCGGCGGCCCTGGCGCCCCGCTCGGCCCGACCGTGGCGCTTGCCTCTTGCAGTGAAGGCCCACTGAGATCGCCGCTGCCCACGGCATGGACGCGGAAGAAGTAGGTACCAGCCGGCAGCGACGGGAACTCGAAGCGCGTCGACGTGCCCGGCACGAGTTGCGTCGGCATATTCGACGCACCGTGTGAGGTACCCCATGCGATTGCATAGGCCATTGGCGGGCCGGTGTCGGAGGGGCTCCATGTAACGACGACGCCGCTGCCAAGTACGTTGGCCAGCGCGACCCCCGGCGTGCTCGGACGCACGGCCACCACGGTCACCGTGAAGGTGGTGCTCGTCGACTGAGCGCCGTCGTTGACCGTCACCGTTACCTGCGACGTGCCGGCGCGGCCGTCGGCTGGAGCGATGTGTAGCGTGCACGCGCCGCTGCCCGTGCAGTTCGCGGAGAGTGTGGAGGGCGATACCGGCAGCAGCGTCGTGTTCGATGAGGCGAGCGAGACGTGCAGCGCGCTGGCAATCACCGCGCCCGTGATCGTGAACGGCACGTTCACCACGCCGTTCTGCGGCACCATCAGATCGGTGAGCGGCGTCGTAATCGTCGGCGGGAACGGCGTCGTCGACGGAGGCGGGCCCCAGGCGAGCGCGTCGAGCCGTAGCGCGGTCGGCCCAATCGATGTGCAGACGCGCGTCGTCGGGTTGATCGTGATCAGGGCCCCGCTGGCCACAGGCGGAAACGTTCGATTGATCGCGTAGAGAACGTTCGTCACCGGATGGAACTTCATGGCCGGAATTGGAAAGCCCGGGAACGGACACCCCGTCAAATTTCCGAGGAGCGTCGTGAGTCCGGTCGCCGGGTTGACTGTATAAAAGCGGCCGTTGCCGCCGCCGCCCGCCAGGTAGAGCGTACCGGTATTGTCGAATGCCAGGCCGCTCCCGAACGTGCTGATGCCTGCATTGCCGACGATGGTCGCAGCGCCGGTGTTGATGTCAATCGTGATCAGATCGTCGCTGTTCTCGGACCAGCCGAACAACGTGCCATCCGAGCGAAACGCGAGGTCGGCGATTCCGAAGCGGAAGCCGGTTGCGCCGAGTGGACCGATTACCGACCCCACGCCGGTCCTCGTATCGATCCGCAGCAACTGACGCGTGGTGCCGGAGGGTGGGATGAAGCCCGGAGCCGTCACGCCGTACAACACACCGGTCCGTGGGTGTACGGCCATGGCACCCACCCCAATTCCGATACTGCCGATCGCCGTTGCCGCGCCGGTGGCCGGGTTGATTGTGAGGAGCGCGCTGTCAGCCCCGGACGAGGCACCGTACAGAACCTGCTGTCCGATCGCCGTCGTCGGGCTCAGCAGCGACAGGAGGCACACTACGACACCGACGCGCAGGGCGACAGTCTTGGTCATCGTGCATCCGTTTAAGGAGTGGGTTTAACGCGGTGACCCAAAGGCAGCTATGTATAGGCCATACGGTCGAGCTGTGCAACGACGAATCTTGTAACGTTGCACATTACCGCTCGGTGCTGAGTGCCGGAGCTCCGGCGACGCGTGAGGAGCGCGGGGCACTACTCCGCTGGCGTTCGCCCTGCCTCGAAGCTCGGGATTCACCCTGACGCACGAGCGTCTGCCCGAGGCGTGCGACAAAACACGGATCCTGCGAGCCGTGGATCGTGCCCGTGAGTTTGTTTGCCCGGACGCGATATTGCGCGTGACTGTAGTCAAGACGGCGAGCCAGATGGACATGCGATCGCGCCAACCGAATGACGACCCTTTCAGTGCGCGCGTGAAGGGAGCTGATCGGTTGTGGCGCCCTGCTGGAGGGCGTGGCGTGTGTCTTGCTGGTAGCGTACGGCCTGAGGGAGCGTCGAAATGTCCGAGAAGCAGCGCGGATTTGCATCGATGGACCAGGAAAGTCGGCGCGAGGTCGCCCGCAAAGGCGGTCGAGCCGCACATCAAAGCGGCACAGCTCACGAATGGACGGCAGAGGAAGCGCGCGAGGCGGGACGCAAAGGCGGCGGAGTCCTGCTCTGTTCCGGCGCCGACTCGGTGACATCGCGCGTCGACGACCTTGCCACCGTGCTCGATAACGTTGCCACCGCGCTCGATCGTCTCGCGCATGGTCGCAGCGCAACAACACCACGGGCCATCCGTTCGATCCGACAATCCATCGAGAAAGCGGCGGATGCGGTCGAGCGGATCGAGAAGCGGATGACTGCGTGAGCGCCGAATCGAACGCCGGCCGCGAGAGCCGCCTCAGCGTCCGTCCGCTTGGCGCGTGTCTTCGAGTCGGCCGTGAATTTCATCGCGCCTGGTCAAGCATGGGCGCGGATGACGCGCCCTGTGAAGCAAGACTACGACCTGGGGGCATCCACGCTTTTGAGCCGGCTCGCCAGCCAGGTGCGGCCAAAGTCCCAGTCGCGTTTGAGTGTCGCGACCGAGATGTCGAGCGCTTTGGCGGCGTCTTCTTCAGTGAGGCCCGCAAAGAAACGCAGTTCGATCACTCGCGCCGCCCGCTCGTCGAGTGCGTGGAGCTGTGTGAGCGCCTCATCAAGAGCGAACAGCTGGTCATCGAACTGCCAAGCGCCGCCATCTGATTCCAGGAGCGGCACCGTTGCGAACGCCCCGCCGCGTTTCTGGCTGCGAACGCGACGGGCGTGATCGACGAGCACGCGCCGCAGCTGGCGGGCGGCGATAGCGAAGAAATGTGCGCGATCCGTCCACTGAATCGGCTGCGCTCCGCACAGTCGCAGGTACGCTTCGTGCACCAGGGCCGTGGGCTGCAGCGTGTGGTCCCTCCGTTCGCGCCTCATCTCGCGCGCCGCCATTTGATGCAGTTCTCGATAAATGAGATCGATGAGCCGGTCGGCGGCTGCTTTGTCTCCAGAACGCCATTCCTGCAAAAGCACGGTGATTGGCCGAGAATCTTCGGACAATGGCCACTCCCGCTGCAGTGAGCTGTTTCGTCCCCGCCTTGCGCTAGGCGAATAGAGCGACGAGTCTGGCAGGCCCGCACTCCCAGGAGGGCATCATACCGCCATGGCGATGACACCGGAACGGTTCAAACGAGTTCGTGCGATCTATGAAGCCGCACTCGAGGTTGGTCCCCTGGAGCGCGGTGCTCTGGTTGCGCGGGAAGCACCAGATGATGACGAAATCCGGGGCGAAGTAGAACGTCTCCTGCAAAGTCGCGAACTGGTCACGGACTGGCTGAACGAGCCGCTGTTGGGTTCAGGAAAATCCTCCGGTGACTCCGCCCGCCTTCCAGCGTGGTGGGAGAACCGGCACATCGGCGGCTATTGCCTGCTCCAGGAAGTCGGTTCCGGTGGCATGGGTTCCGTTTACCTGGCGGAACCAGTCACCGGGACGTTTCGCCGGCGCGTGGCGATCAAGCTGATTCGCCCGGGAATGAACAGTGAAGAGATCCTCGATCGTTTCCGCCGCGAGCGGGAGATTCTCGCGTCGCTCGATCATCCCAACATCGCGAGGCTCATTGACGGCGGCGAGACCGAAGACGGCCTTCCGTATTTCATCATGGAGTTCGTCGACGGCCAGCCCATTCATCGGTGGTGCGACGAGCATCGACTCACCGTAAGCCAGCGCCTCGAGCTGTTCCGAAGTGTGTGCGGCGCCGTCAAGTACGCGCATCAGCGGCTCGTCGTTCATCGCGACCTGAAGCCGGGCAACATCCTGGTGACCGCGGACGGGATGGTGAAGCTGCTCGATTTTGGAATTGCGAAGGTCATCGGACCTGCAGCAGGCGACCAGGCTGAAACCGTCTCGCGGCTGTTCGCGATGACCCCTGAGTACGCCAGCCCGGAGCAGTTGAAAGGCGAGAGCGTCACGACCATGACCGACGTGTACTCGTTGGGGGTCGTGCTGTACGAACTCCTCACGGGCCATCGCCCGTATGGTCTGGTGCGCGCCGCCATGCATGAAGTCGTGCGCGTGATTTCGGAAGAAGAACCCACGCGGCCGAGCCTGATCATCGGAAAGACCGAGCCGCGAGGTGGCGACCAATCAGAGCCGATCACGCCAGAACGCGTCAGTGCCGTTCGCGAAGGCGATCTGAACCGGCTGCGCAAGCGGCTCGAAGGAGATCTCGACAGCATTCTGCTCACCGCACTGCGGAAAGAACCGTCACGCCGGTACAGCTCCGTTGACGCGTTTGCCGAGGACTTAGAGCGCCACCTGGAGCATGTGCCGGTGAGTGCGCGCGAGGACAGCTTCTGGTATCGCACCAGCCGGTTCGTTCGCCGCCATCCCGGCGGCGTCACCGTGGGAGTTGTCATTCTCTTGTCCAATTTAGTCGGAATGTTCACAACACTATGGGAAGGGCGGCTGGTGATCGAGGCCACCAAGCACACGTTATCGGACCAGGCCGTCATCGCGCCGGAAATAGCAGTTTTCTCATATGTGTGCCTGCTGGTCTTCGCCGCTGCGGCATTCTTCACGCGTGCGACGTGGCTGCGACTGCTGGGCGCAACCGTGGGAGGTCTCCTGTTCACCCTGGCTTGGCTGCTCCGGTGGAGAGCTGGCTACTCCATGGGTTGGTGGCGGAGCGCGTTTCCCGGGACACCGGATCCCACGGTGTTGTTTTTACATCCCGCCAGACTCCTGCTGATGCCGCTGTTCGGCGCGGCGCTACTCCTCGTGTCATGGCGCATCGCGCGCCGCTTCGGTTGGCTCGGGTGTGCTTTGTACATTCTGCTGCTCGGAGCAAATTTCGCCGTCCGCGATCGCGTCTATTGGGACTATTTGATGCGCGTCCTGGTCGCAACGCCGGGCATTGGTCCGATCGTCATTGACGCAACCTTCATCGTGTCCGGTCTTGCCCTCGGGCATTTCACGATGCGACTTGTTGCCGGGCCGGCACGTCTGGATTCGCTGGCGCGGCGGGATCACCTTGGTTGCTGACGAAATGACGAACGCGGAAATTGCAGCCATCTTTCGATCGATGTTCTGGCGGGGCCGCCTGCGCACATCGGCGAGTCACAACACCCGCGTCGGACCGGTGCTGCGCCGGTCGGCGATTACGCGGCTGCCACAGCCGGCGACCCGCGTCGATCGCCACTCGTGCCGGCAGTTCGCGGCAGGTCAAATCGCCAAAAGCGGTACCCCGTAGACGCGCGCCAGATCGTTCATGCCGGTGCGAAGCACGCCCCACAGCCGGGCATCAGCGCCGCGAATAATCTCGGAACGCTCGCCTGCATCATCGCCATGGTCGCCTGCTACATCGAACGGGTTGCTCACACACGCCTGCGATCCGCCAGATTAGATCGTGACGGGCTTGCATGAGGCCATTTTCGGAAGCCAGGAGCCGGCATTTCGACACCCCGCGCGGCAGTAGCCGGCCGGACGTCGCCAATCGGAAGCGGTATCGGGGAAACTCATTGATCCGACGCTCCCTTCCTCGGCACGCCGTGTGCTTCTTCCGCCCTCAAGGAGCGCGTGTGATTCGAACGTTCTCATCCTCACTCTCGGGGCTACTCGTCGCAGCGACGGTATTGTCAGCTTGCAGCGCGTCAACCACATCCCCGTCGTCAGCAACCGCGTCAGCGGGACCTTCGGCTCCGGCGGCGTTGACGGGCACGGTCTGGCAACTCCAGTCCTTCAAACGATCGGACTCGACAAGCGTCCCGGTGCCAGATCCCGCCAAATTCACTGTGCAATTCACGACGGACGGGAAGATGAGCATTCGAGCAGATTGCAACCGCTGCTCCGGCTCCTACTCGCTGACCGGCACTTCATTCACGGCGAACCCCGCCGTCGCGTGCACGCGAGCGGCGTGTTCGAGCGCGCCGTTTGATCAGGACTACGTCAATGCGCTCGTCGACACCACCGTCGTCCGCCTGAACGGCGGGACGCTCGAATGCGTGTCGCGTCGCGGGACGCTCGTCTTCGCTCAATAGACGCCAGAAGGCTCCACGCCAAAGACGCCCGGAACAGGGCAGATGAAGCGTCGTGAGCGACTCGGCGGCCTGTGCTTTCCCGGAAAAAGGATCGACGGTCGAGCGGAAATCGACAAAGTCGGACGTCTATTGTCACTGTGATCTGCGCCCGCGATCGATGCTCTTTCCGCGTGCGTCCGTCACCCGCCACATGCACGCCGATCGGACGTCAAGTATAGTCACGTCGTCACAACTGACAGGACGGCGGACAGCTGGCCCGATCTGAGGCGGGCGCACGGGCGCGCTCGTGCCCGTCGCGAAAGGTGAAGACGATGCCAGAAATCGTTGTGGACGTCGTGGTGCGGGCGCCAGCGGATGTCGTGTTCCAATTCGCCACTACTCCACGGAACTGGCCGAAGTTCTGGCCGGTGACGCTCGGCGTGACCGGAAGCGTCGACCAGTCACCGCACATCGGCGCCCGCTGGACGGAAAAGGTGAGACTCTGGTTCTGGACCGGAGACTTCTTCTGGCACGCGGTCGCGACGTCTCCGCCGCGGTCGTTCGAGATGCACTGCACGACGAAAGGCTTCGGGCTGCTCGGACGTCTTGCCGGGCGGACGACAGGACAGATTCGCTACGAGCTTCGCGAACACGAGGGGCGCACCACGTTAAAGCGCGTGCTGCACTACCAGGAGGCGCGGCTGCTCGGCCGGCTGCTCGACGTCCTGATCACGCGCTGGTTCCTGACGATGGTCGCGCGACGTGCATTGGCCAACCTGGCAACGATTTTCGATCGAGCCCATGAAGGCGGTGCTGCATGAACATCGATACGCTCCGCGACCCGCAGTGGATCGAAACGATGGATCCGGTGGCCGACAACGCGGCCGTCACTATCATCCGGGCCGGCGGCGTCGAGGCGATGAGCACTGCACTGGAGCTGCTGTCCAACGAGCCTCCGGACAAGCGCACACCGGCGGGACTCGATGCGTTCATCGCTGCGACGCCCGCACCTGAGGTCGATCAGGGCCGCATCGACGCGGCGCAGCGGTGGTTCTCGACGTGGGGCGCGATCGGCACGTCGAGTCTGTTCTGCGCGAGCCTTCCTGAGACGTACTGTCTGCCCGGCGTCGCACAACTGCTCGCCATCAGCGGTCAGCTCGTCGATCACGTGACCCGCCGCATTCGAATGACCGGGCAGATGGTCTTCGACGTGATGCAGCCCGGAGGCATCACGGAAGGCAGCCTCGCGATGAGGGCGCTGCGACGGACTCGGCTGATGCACGGCGCGATCAGGTCGATGCTGCTCCATCCGGAAGAAATCGGCCGTCCCCTGCCGTCGGTCCGCAGCGCTCGCCGGCTGCAGTGGTCGAGCGAATTCGGAAAGCCGATCAACCAGCTCGAGCTCGTGCACACGCTGATGACGTTCTCTCACGTGATCCTGCGAAGCGCCGAACGCCTCGGTATCGCGTTGAATCGAGAGAACAGCGACCGCTACATCTACACGTGGAACGTCGCCGGGCGCGTGCTCGGCATCGACGCGAGGCTGTTGCCGGACGACTGGTCGCAGGCGGAATCAGTTTTCGAGACCACCAAAGCGATGCAGGCGCGGGCGACCGAGGATGCGAAGACGCTCGTTCAGGCGCTCGAGGCGAGCTGGACCAGACAGTTTGCTGCCCATCACCTGCCGCTCGCGCGCCCTTTGATGCACTCGCTCTTCCAGAGCCTGTTGACGCATCGCACGCGCGACATGCTGGGGATTGAAGATCCGGGGTGGATCGGGTCGGAGATGATCGCGCTGGTCATGCCCGCTGTCGAAGAGATCGTGCACTTGAGCGACGCGCTCTTTCGAGCGCTGCCGCCGGCGGCACGCGTCGCGGCGGCGGTCAACATGTTCTTCGCCCGGCGCGAGACGGACGACATCCAGGACCGCGGCCTGTACGACACGCTCAAACACATGCGCGCCTGGTTCGATCAGGTGGAGCGCTCGACAGAAACCGTCTGATCGCACCGCGCTCGACGTCGGCCGAGAGCGACGAGAGCCGCTTGTCGACCCGCCCGGTGACGCGCGGCCGTGTATGATTGCCGCCGCCAGTGGCCACAGCGGCACCCTTGCACGCGCTGATCCCGCGCGCGCTCGCACGTCGTCTCGCCGAGCAGGGACGTGCGAAGCCGTCGTTTTCGGCCGAGCGGTACGCCGCGGTGGCGCT
Source organism: Vicinamibacterales bacterium (assembly GCA_035259385.1). Lineage (GTDB taxonomy): Bacteria > Acidobacteriota > Vicinamibacteria > Vicinamibacterales > CAVVIG01 > QHWK01. Next base: position 11,308 of record DATFWL010000165.1, read on the forward strand.
CATGGCCGACGTCGTCGGATTCACGCCGATGGCCGAACACCTCGCCGCATCCGGTCCGGAGGGCGTCGAGCGGCTGTCGCGCGTCATCAACGACTGCTTCGGCCGCGTCGTCGACATCGTCGATACGTACGGCGGCGACGTCGTGCGGTTCGCTGGCGACGCGACGATTGCCCTGTTCACGCCGTCGTGCGAAGAGCCACTCGGAGACGCGATCGCACGCGCGTCGGCGTGCGCGCGCGATCTGCACCGCGCGATTCGCAGCGCGGAATCGTCCGAACCCATCGTGCTTCGAATCGGCCTCGGTGCGGGCGAGATCACCGCCATCGTGGCCGGCGGTATCGACGATCACTGGGAATTCGTGCTCGGCGGCGCGACGATGATAGCCGCCGGCGACGCGCAGCGAAGAGCCCGTCCCGGCGACACGGTCCTGGCCGAATCCGCGCAGGACATCGGGCGTTCGGACGATCGCGACGACGCGAGAGTGATCGGCGCTCGCCTCGCTGCAACCGGATCAAGGGCACCGTCGCCCATCGACCTTTCTGCGCAGCTCGACGAAGACGACATCCGGCCCTTCGTCCCGCCGTTCGTGGTTCGGCTGATCGATGCCGGTCAATCGGCGTGGGCCGCGGAGCTTCGACGCGTCACCGTGCTCTTCACGACAATCGACGGCTTCGACCTGGATGTGCCGGCCGATGCGATTCGCGTGCACCACACTCTGCGGCTGCTCCAGTCGTCGGTGTTGGAGTTCGACGGCAGCCTCGTGCAGTTTCTGACCGACGACAAAGGCCTGACATTGGTCGCGTCGTGGGGCCTGCCAGGCGCGACGCACGAAGACGACGCCGCGCGGGCCGTTCGGTGCGCGCTCAACGTGCGCGCGCGGCTCGCGTCCGAGCACATCGCATCCGGCATCGGGATTTCAACGGGGCGCGTGTTCTGTGGCTGGGTCGGCAATCACCAGAGACGCGAGTACGCGCTGATCGGGACGGCGATGAATCGCGCCGCACGTCTGATGACCGTCGCGTCACACACGCCTGTCAGCGATCGGGCCACGTATCTCGCTGCCGGCAGCGCGTGCGCGTTCGAGTCCGCCGGAGAGCTGACCCTGAAAGGGAGTGCCGAGCCGGTGGCCGTGTTCACACCCACGGCCGCGTCGCGCAAACGCGCGCTGGATCGGACCGCGGGCGCGTTGCTGCAGCGATCCACGATCGTCGGCCGCGGTGCGGAACTGAAGCTACTGGCCGGCGCCCTGGACGACCTGAGCCGTGGGTTGGATACGACGATTCTGATCAGCGGCGCCGCCGGTATCGGCAAGTCGACGTTGCTGTCCGAGTTCCTGGCGCAGGCGGCCGCCGCTCGCGCGACGACGTGCTACGGGCTGGCTGAATCGGGCGCGACGCTCCAGCCGTATCTGGCGTGTCGATCCGTGCTCGCCCGCATCCTCGACCTGGAAGGAGCGGACGTTCCGGCGGATCGCCCGGCCGCCTTGATGCAGAGGCTCGGAGGCGCGCCGGAATTCGCCGCGCAGACGCCGCTGGTCGCGGAAGTCCTTGGTCTGCCGATGCGCGACACCGCGCTGACGGCGCAGATGACCGAGCAGGTCCGCGTCGAAAGCACTCGCGACGTCGTCGTGCGGCTTCTGAACAACGCGGCGGCGGCGGCGCCGCTCGTCATTGTCATCGACGATGCGCAGTGGCTGGACTCGTTGTCAGCGGGGCTGGTGCTCGCCGCGCATCGGCACGTTCGCGGACTCGTGCTCGTCGTGGCCGCACGACCGCTTGAACGCGACGCCGCGACCGAGCTGCTGACGCTTGCCGACTCGCCGTCGGCGCGCCGCATCGACCTCGGGCCGCTCGACGGCGACGAGACGCGCGCCCTGATCCGGCAGCGTCTCGGCGTCAGTCGCGTCCCCGCTGCTGTCGAGCAGACGATCGAAGCAAAAACCGGCGGCTCTCCGCTGTTCGTGCGCGAGCTCGTCAGCTCGCTGATCGAATCCGGCGTCATTCGGACCCGCGGATCGACCTGCATCCTGCGCGAGGGCGAGACCGCTCTCTTCTCGCACGACGTGCCGGAGTCGGTCCAGGGCGCGGTCGCGGCGCGCCTCGATCGGCTCGCGGCGGCCGAGCAACTGGCGCTGAAGGTGGCGAGCGTCATCGGCATGGAGTTCGACGCACGGACGCTCGTCGACGTCTACCCGGTCTCATCCGCGAAGGCGCAGCTGGACGCCATCCTCCGGACGCTCGAAGATCGATCGTTCATCAAGCGAACGACGGCCCGTGACAGTGCCTACGCGTTCGACCACGCCGTCATCCAAAGCGTCGCCTACCACCTGATTCCGTCGGATCAACGCCGTGTGTTGCACGGCGCCGTTGCAGCGTGGCTCGATCGTGAGGCCGCAGAGACTCCCGCCGCAGTTCTGGCGCACCATTGGGCATCTGCTGAGGACGAGACGAGAGCGCTGTCGTGGTTGGAGCGAGCAGGACGCGAGGCGGCACGGAAGGGCGCCGTCGCCGAGACGCGGCGGCTGTTCGAACAGGCGCTGCAACTCGCTGAGCGGTGCGCGCCGGAGCCGAACGAGACGCTGCGCACCGCGCGATGTCTGCGGTACGTCGGGTACGCACGCGCGGAGCTCGGCGCCGTCCGCGAAGCCGTAGATGCACTGAGACGCGCCCTCGATATGGTCGGCGGACGGCTTCCGCTCTCGCCGATCGGCTTGCGCGTACGACTCGGCCGAGAGGCCCTCGTGCAGATGGCTCTCCTTGCGAAGCTGCTGCGGGCGCCGGCGCGGCTCACGTCCTCCGCGCGCGACCGACTGCTCGAGCAGGCCGAGATTCTGCGCCTGCTCGGAAAGACCGCGTTCTTCGAACAGGACCACTTCACCTACGCGACTGCCTCGCTGATGGCCATCAATGTCGCCGAGCGGACCGGCGCTCGCGAGACGGCGGCGAGTGCGTATGCGGCGCTCGCCTACATCGTATCGATGTTCGGACTGCACCGCCTCGGCGAACGGTGGTGGCGGCTGGCGGAGTCGTCCGGCGAATTCGACGCGCGCCTGCACGCGCTCTCGGGGCGCATGCTGTTCCTGAACGCGCACGCGCGATGGGACGAGTCGGAGGCCCTCGTCCGCGCACAGGCACAGCTGATCGAGGACGCCGGCGTACGGAGCTTCGTGCCGCTCCACCACATCATCCGCTTCTACCTTCATCTGCATCGCGGCGAGGTCGACGCGGCGTGCCGCAGCGCTGCCGCCCATCTCGATTGGGCGGTCTCACAGAACAACATCCAGGAAGCGTTTTCGGGTCATGTGCATCTGGTCATGGGCTACCTCGAACAGGAACGCGCCGCGGAAGTCGAGCGCCACATCGCGGAGGCGGAGGCTCTGCTTCCGCAGATCGGCGCACCGATGTATCGAATCATGTTCCTCGGACTGCGGCTCCAGTGGCTGCTGCACCGCCAGGACGTTGCCGGCGCGCGGCGTGATGCCGATCAACTGCGAAACCTGCTCGATGCGACGCCGGCGTATTTCGGCGGCGAAATGTCCGGCTACGTCGCGCTGACCGACTACCACATCGGTCTGTGGGGGCGCGCCGGTGAGCCGCGCGACGTCGCGGTCGCACGGCAGGCGGCGTATCGCGCGTACCGCATCGTCAAGAGGCACGCATGGCTCAATGCCTATGCACGGCCCCGGCGCTGGCTGCTCGACGGCAGGATTGCCGCCGCGGAACAGAACCGACGGCGGGCGCACCGATCCTGGACGCGCGCTCTGGCCCTCGCCCGTCGCTATGGAATGGCGCGCGAAGCCGCGCATGCTCACTTCGAACTCGGGCGGCACGATTGGCTCGCCGTGGCGGAGCGCCGCGCGCATCTGGCCGAGGCACGCGAAATCTTCTCGGCGATGGGCGGCAGCCACTACGTCGATCAGACTGACAAATGCGTGTTCGATCTGGATCGATTGCCGACCTAGAGGAAGTCGTCCTGTTTGGACGCAACCACGGCAGCGGTTGGCAGTTCGACGCTGCCGTGGTCGACAACCAGCCGGGCGCCGAACCGGTTGGGCGCGTGAGACTCCAAGCTACATGTGGTGGGGGCGATGCCGCCTCTTGCCCTGGGGAGACTCCTCATCGGGTGGATGGACCAGCGTCGTTCCTGACGTGTGCGTCTTCGTGATGTCGCGCGCAAACGTTGGCTCGGTCCGCGCGTGCGTGACTGCCTCGAAGCCGGATGCGAGCTTGATCAGCGTCGGCTCGCTGAACGCGGTTCCGATGAAGCTGATGCCCACCGGCATGCCGAGCACCTCGCCGGCCGGAACCTGGATGATCGGGTATCCCGGCGGCCCTGCCAGGCCCGAACTGGCGAACAGGAAGTGATCACCGAGAATCAGATCGGTCGTCCAGCCCGGGCTGTCGGTCGGCGCCACGATCGCGTCCAGCTTGAAATCAGCCAGTGCGGCATCCAGGCTCGCGCCGGCCATGTGATCGATCTTCAGCGCGTCGTTGTACGACATGCACGTGCCGGTCGTCGGCAGCACGGATGAGGTGAAGCCCGGCTGGCAGAAGTTCGGACTGAGCGTCAGACTCTGGGCCTGAAGAAAGATCTCCTGACCGAAGTACGGCATCTCTGCCGCCGCGTGCGCGTTGTTGAAATCGATCGCGCTCTGCAGGTCCCCTCCCGCAACCGGCACGCCGACCCGCGTGTGGAAATACCTCGTGAGATCGACCTTCAGGTCGTACTCGAGCACCAGGAACTCGCCGTCGGCCGGTGAGAAGCTGAAATTGTTCACCGGATCGTCCAGGTCGACGATGATGCCGCCGGCGTTCTTGATCGCCTGGATGGCGGCATCGAACGCCGAGACGACCTGTGGCGGCGCGACCTGGATACCCTGCCGGGTGAGCCCGAGGCGTGCGCCGTTGAGGCCAGTCGGATTCAGGAATGCCGAGTAATCGCCGGGAAGGGCTGGCCGATTCTTCCCCGGTAACGGTGTCCCGTTGCAAACCGGACTGCAGGCTTGCCATCCGAGCGGGACGCCGCTGGTGGCCGGGTCGCGCGGGTCAGGCGAGCGGCTGGCGATCGCATTCAGCGCGATCACGGCGTCGGCCACTGTACGTCCGTGCGGCCCTACCGTGTCCTGCGTGTGTGAGATCGGCACGACGCCGGCGCGGCTCGCCACGCCAATCGTCGGCTTGAGCCCCACCACGCCGTTGACGCTTCCCGGACACACGATGCTGCCGTCGGTTTCGCTGCCGAAGGAGATCGCCGCGAAGTTTGCCGCCGCCGCCGCACCCGATCCCGAACTCGATCCGCACGCATTGCGATCGAGCGAGTAGGGATTGTGCGTGAGGCCGCCGCGCCCCGACCAGCCGCTCGACGAATGCGTCGAACGGAAGTTCGCCCATTCTGACAGGTTGGTCTTCCCCAGAATCACCGCGCCTGCGGCGCGCAGCTTTGCCGCCACTGTCGAGTCCTGAACCGCGGGCAGGCCGGCCAGTGCGAACGACCCCGCGGTGGTCTGCATGTTGTCGCCGGTATCGATGTTGTCCTTCAGCAGCAGAGGGATGCCGAGGAGCGGGAAATTCACAGCGGTCGCTCCGCGTCGCCGCATCGCGTCGGCGCGCTCCGCCAGCTCGATCGCGTCGGGATTGAGCTCGATGACCGAATTGACTCCGGGACCGTTCTGATCGAGCGCGAAGATGCGCTCGATGTAGAACCGCGTCAGCCGTTCCGAGGTGAGCCGGCCGTCATTCATCGCCTCCTGCAGCTGCGCGATGGTGAACTCGTTGAACTGGGTCGGTACGTCGTGTGAGCGTTGTGCGCCCAGTGTCACTGCTGCGGCGGAAATCAGCAGGACCTTGGACGCGAAGACGAGGCGGCCTCTCGCGATGGAAGACATGCTGCTTCTCCTCTAAAACCGCATTACCCTGGGAAAGGACTCGTACAGCGCCGGCAATCTAGGCAGCCGAGCGTTAGGAGTCAATACTGGCGGGACGAAAAGCAACAGCCTGTGGCTGCTGAAAACCTCGTCGGGCGACTGGAGGCCAGGCCCGTGAGGTCTATGTGACAGGAACGGACGTTTCAGACGCCGCAACGACTACCGAACGGCGAGTCCGCAGAATCTGCGTGCGCCGGACCTCGTCGTTGAAGTCGATCAGGATTGCGACACGGCGAGGTCGTAGCTGCAGGCAGCGGTGCCGGCGTCGAAGATGCCGTGTTCTCCGATCCACTTCACCGTGTCCTCGAATACCTCGCGCGTGTAGGGCTCGAACACCAGGCGCTCGCCCGGTCCCCATCGGCGCGTATCCATGCGCGTGTGGAAGCGGTGCGGGAACTCCTTGAGATAGTGCTTGGTGTACAGCTCAGGCCTCAGGTCGATGTCGCGTTGCGCGCGGCGGAGCGCACGGAAGAATTTCCTCACGTCATCGACATCGGGTTGCCCGGTGATCATGGTGGCGATGACGAAAGTCGCGTCGAGGATCTTGCGGAAGCCCAGTTGTTCGGCGAAATAGTAGGGCCCGCTGAAGAGAGTGCAGGCGGGCGAGCTTCCTTCGATGAATTTTTCCATCCGGCCGAACAGCATGCCGTCGGCGAAATTCAGCGCGATCCTGCCGGACGGCAGATACTGTTCCAGCGCCTGAATGGTGGCGTAGTGGCTGCCCGACTGGTAGCCGACCGAGATCGGCACGCCCGCGAGGTCCTCCGGCGTACGCAGTTCTGAATCGGCGCGCACGAACACGCCCGCCGGCGCGACCGAGTACACGTCGGGATAGAGCCTCCCATGCCCCTTGGCGGCGGCGATGTCGACAGTCCAATGGCAGGCGCAGCTGATGTCGGACTTGCGGCCCTCTTCGAACGACTGGAAGGCGCCGATCCTGTCGCCCCTGTCGTGGACACTGCCTTCGGTCGATTGGACCATCTCGTGGAAGATGTAATCGAGGCCCTCGTCGCGGAAGTAGTCTTTCTCCTGCGCGACCCATTCCTGAAGGCGAAAATGCGGCTCGATGACGAATTTCGACATGTGGAAGCTGCGGTCGAGGCCGAGAGTATCACGGGCTCTTCGCACATCTGAAGCCGAACGCGCTCGATGTTGCGCGGGAAGAACTCGGATTGTCCGGTCGTTCAGAACTGGCGGCGGCTGAATAACCCTTCGTCATTGCGAGATCGGCGCGCCGAAAAGATTGTACGTCCCTCCTCCGGCCCAGAGATTATCGACGAAGATGGAAGCCAACTTCGACTTCGACGAGTCGACCGGCACCTTGTAGTGGATGTGCCAGCGGCTGTCCTTCAGTTCTCCTGAGATCCACTGCTTCGAAACGTTCATTCCCGGATCGAGGTAGACGAACGTTTCAAAGCCCGGCGCGGTGAAGCGAAATCGCTGCAGATCCGCGTTGACCACGAAGGTGGCGACGCCGTCTGTCACGCGGATCGGCCAATGCGGCTCGATCTCGGGCGTCGTGGCCGGCAACCGGCGATGATGCGTCGCCTGCTCCCAGGAGAAGGCAATCTCCAACAGATCGCCCTCTACGAACTCGCGCCCGAGGAACTCCATGCCGACCGGAATGCCATCCGTGGTGAACCCGACCGGAACGGAGATGGCGGGCAGCCCGGATTGTGCGCTGACGCGGCAGTTGCTGCCCGGCTGATTCGTTGCCGGAACGAAGATCGGCTTCTGCCGAATCGTCGGATAGATCAGCCCATCGAGGTGGTCGTCGTCCATGGCGCGCACCAGAGCCTGCCTGAAGATCACTCGCCCGGCAAGGCGATCGCGGTACGCCTGCGTATTGGTACCGGACGCGAGCGCGTTGGTGAGCACAGTTGTCAGCGACGGGTGGAAAAGGCCCGAGTTGAAAATCTCTTGCAGCGTCTTGAACGGCGCCGCGGGCGTGGCCGCCAGATATGCGTCGAGATTCTCCTTGAACTCCATCGTGATGACCGACGTGTTGCTGACGTTGGCGAAGTCGGGAATCACGACATCGATAACAGTCGCGCCGAGACTCTGGAGTTCCTGCTTCGCGCGCAGGATGACGTCCGCCACTTCCTGGTCTGCCGGCGTCGTCACGAGCACGTCGGTCATCAGGCCGAAGCGCGCGCCTCGAAGCCTCCCCGTCCGCAGAAAATTCGTGTAGCTCGCCGGAGTGTGGAACGCGGCCACCTGGGTCGCCGGGTCGTTCGGATCGACGCCGGCGGTCTCGTCGAGGATGACGGCGATGTCTTCAACCGTTCGGGCGAGCGGTCCACCGACGTCCTGCGTGAGCGCCAGCGGAATGATCCCATCGCGACTGAACAGGCCCTGAGTCACGCGCAGGCCGACGAGACTGTTGTGCGACGAGGGGATGCGAATCGAGCCGCAGGTATCGCTCCCCATGCCGATGACGGCGAAGTTCGCCGTCACTCCCGCACCCGTTCCTCCACTCGATCCGCCCGGGTTGCGGCGCAGGTCGTAGGGGTTCAGCGTCTGGCCTCCCAACGAGCTGATAGTCGTGATCCCGAAGGCGAACTCGTGCATGTTGGTCTTGCCGAGGAAGATTGCACCGGCTTCGCGCAGTCTCCGCACCAGGTACCCGTCGTCTGGCGGGATAGACGTGGCGAGCGAGAGCGACGCCGCGGACGTCGGCATGTCGAACGTGTCGTAATTGTCCTTGAGCAGTATGGGAATGCCGTGAAGCGGCCCGCGCGCGCCCTTCGCGCGGCGTTCAGCATCGAGCGCCCGCGCCTCCGTCAGGGCGTGCGCGTTGAGCCGGATCATCGCGTTGATGGCCGGACCGGTCTTGTCGAACGCATCGATCCGGGCGAGATACATCCTGACGAGATCCTCGGACGTGATGGTCCCCGCCGCCAGGGCGGCCTGCGTTTCGAGGACGGTTGCTTCCATGAACCTGAAGGGAACCTGCGGCGATTTGGCCAGGATGGGTGCGGACGTGCCCAGCCAGACGAGCGTGGTGCTGGTGACGATGAGTGCGACCGCGGCGCACTCGAAGTTCCGGATCCGCAATCCGCGTGCAGCTCGGACCGGCAATTTCGAAGGCATGGCGTCGTCTCCTTCTACGGTAGCCTCGAAACGTGTGCGGCGACGCAGCGCAGTCTAGAGGCCGCAGCGCCAAATCCCAAATGAATTTTCAAGGCGCTGGAGACGATGTGCCTTCGCGCGAGCGGCGCTCGGTGTGGTGCACGTTTTCTCGGAAGATCATTACTGAAGATTTCGGTCTGACGTCGCAGGCGCGCGGCAGGCGCCCGCCGTGATTGTGAGGCCACGGCGGGCAACCCCGACCTGTATTGCGATCGCGGTTAGAGCGGATTGATCGCGGCCGTGATGTAAGCTTCCGCAAGTGATCGACAACAATCGCTTCGACTCGGAGTTGGCCTTTCAGCACGTAAGCGGCCCGAATAGGCGATCGATTCGGCTGGCCAGTGGTTACCGACCCACCGATTCCGACATGACCGCGTGGTTCATCGGCTTCACGAACGGGCGGGCGATCGGCGGCGGGGAACGGTGATGCGGGCCGTCTGGTCTTTCTGGAGCAAGCCGTTCCACAGGCATCACAAGCGTGTGTGGCGCAGCGAACTCCATCACCTGCTCGCCTGGGTGCTCTCGGTGGAGCGCGCGCGGCGCCACTACCCGCGAACCGTACTGGTCACTGACACGGAGGGAGCACGGCTTCTCGTCGACAAGCTCGGTCTGCGTTTTACAACAGTGATGACCTCGCTGGCGGCGCTCGACGACCGGGATCCGGAGTGGTGGGTGATGGGAAAGCTATGGGCCTACCGCGCTCAGACCGAGCCCTTCATCCACATCGACAGCGACGTATTCCTGTGGAAGCGGCTGCCCGAGGCGCTGGAACGCGCGCCGGTCTGCGCACAGAATCCTGAGTGGTTCCCGACCGAGGACGAGTCCTGGTACCGGCCGGCCACCTACGATCGAGCGATTCAATCGGTCGGCGGCTGGGCGCCGGAAGAGTGGGCCTGGTCGACATCGCGCAACTTCGCCGAAGCGGTATGCTGCGGCGTGCTCGGTGGCGCGGCGGTGGACTTTCTCGCCTACTATGCCGATCTGGCGATTCAGATGATCGAGCACCCGAGGAATCGGGCAGCGTGGCTCTCGCTCGGCAGCTCGATCGGCGACAACATTCTGTTCGAACAATACCTGCTTGCCGCGTGCCTGGAGTTCCACCGCCGCCGGCCGGGGTCGCCATTCAGTCACGTCCACGCCGCCTACCTCTTTCCCTCGAGCGACGACGCCTTCGACGAGTCGTCGGCGGCGCGGGCGGGATACACGCACTTGATCGGCGGCGCCAAGAACGATCCGCAGCTGATGGCGCGCCTGAGGGCGCGGGTCCGGCGTGACTATCCGGACCAGTACGTCCGCTGCCTGGCCTGCGTTGGAGAGGACGAAGCAACCGGCGTCGACGAGCGCGCGTGAGTTGATCCTCGCGACGCGACGTCAGGAGCCCACGCCGGCCGTCTTTTCCGTGTCCAGACGATCGAACTGCAGCCCGCTCGATCCTTCGCCGCGGCCGACCTGCTTGCGGTGCGCCACCCACAGCCAGGTGGACCCATCGATCCAGCGCGCCATCTGGCAGTGGCGCGTCACGCGGATGCCCTCGCGCGGCACCTCCTCGTCGAACATCAGCAGACTCCCGCCTGGGTTGAGGACGCGGCCGAGCGCGGGGTGAACCTGCCGTGAGCCGTCGGGCTGCAGCACGGCTCCGCGTTTGAGCCGCGACACGATCTTGTCCGGCGGCACGGCAAGCTGCACCGGCAGGAGTGGAATCCAGTTGGCGGGAACTGCAGACGACAGAACGTAGCGCGCGGACACGAGGCCGGCGCTCGGGGGCGCGTCCTCAATCCCGGTGTACTCGCTCGATGTCGTCGTCGAGTCGCCACGCGGGCTCGCCAGCTCGATCGCGCTTTCGATGCTGCGCTCGATCGCCCACGCGAGATTGGCCATCTCGTCGCGCATGAAAAGCACCTCTTCGATCGCGGCGCCTTCCAGACTGCGTCCGAGCGCCGGCGGGAGAAAGAAGAGGTTTGCTTCGGCGCCGGGAACTCCCGCCTCACCCGCCCTCCTGAGGTAGGCGAGCTGAAACATCCTCCAGTGCGGGGCGGGAAGCGCGGGGTCGCCGATCGGACGCAGCAACGTGCGCACGCCAAAGCTGTCGGTGACTACGAGCGAGTCGATGCGTGTGAGCGAGCCGATTGGCAGCGTCAGCGGCACCACGAACCAGTCGTTGCCGTAGCTGCCGGCGTACTCGATCATCAGCAGCTGTGCCAGGTCGTTCCGGCCCACCGGCAGGAGACCGTAGTCGATCCGGGAATCCTCGAATTCCCAGTAGCGCGGGGCGGGCGAGCCGCGGAAGGTGACCGGTGCCGGAACGGTCGTCTCTGTCAGCGCGGTGGCGTCGCGATCGCCGGCGGTGCCGAGGTTTGCGTGGTAGTCGAGATCGAAGCTGCTCCAGTCGACGTGTCCGTCGTAGAACTCGACGGCCGTCAGCGGCTTCTCGTTGGTCACCTGCTCGGACATTCGGGCCGCTACGGTCATCGCGTATTCCATGCGCTCCGGCATCCAGGCGTCCGCGTCCGGCGCTGCCGGTTCGTTGAACAGGCTGTCGAACCACGAGAGCCAGCGCGTGGCCGCCACCTCCACCTTGGCACGGTCTTCAGCGACGATGCGAAGCGCCGGATCGAGGACCATCGTGCTCACGCCCGCGCGGCACGCCTGCTCGAGAAGAGCACCGTCCATCGCCCGGCCCGCCATCGTGAGCAGGAACCGCGCGGTCGGTTCGTCGGCCAGTTCGGGAGCGTCCGGATTGAGCGGCTGAAGGGTGAAGCGCGCGATGAAGGCGGCGCGATAGGTTCTGGACAAGGGCTGCAGTTCGAGCATGCGGAGGAAGTACAGCCCCGCCTCGACCCGCAGCCTGAGCGTGCGCGGTTCGGCAACGCTCGCGGCGCGGAAGCGTTGGCGCTCGACCATCACCTCGAGCGGCATCACGCGCGGATCGTACGGCGCGCCGGTCGTCGAGGGTCGATCGTCGGGCAGTTCGCCGAGGTAGCATCGCGAGAGCATCGCCGAGCGGGCGCGCACGCGCGCGAGGACGGGAGTACCGACGTCCTCGCCCTGGAACTCGCCCATCTGCCACTGCCGCGTCAGCAGCCAGAGCGGATCGAAGATCCGCGCAGCGAGCGTTGTGCGCATGTCGGCCTCGCGGCACCGCGGTTCCAGCCGCGTCCAGCTCGTCACCGACGGCGTGGGCGTCAACGGCATCGCTGCCCTCCCGGCTCCTGGACAGGCACGTGTGTGAGTCGTTCTCTCATGACTGATTCGTCAGCGGTGTGAAGTCAGTGGACACGGCATCGTCGTTTGCGTTGAACGCGTAGGCCAGCGCAGGGAGGTAGTGCCCCAGCTCACCGATGGCTTCGGAGTCCACGGCGCGCAGCTTGGCCAGGTACAGCGTCTCGGTCAGCACACGATGCAGATCGCCGACGGTCCAAGGGGCCTCGGGCACTGGCGGCACTGCCAGCAGCACACATTGCGGCGCGCACGCATCCGGTGGGTTGAACTGGAACGTCACGGCTGTGGTTTCAGTCGCGCCCGGCACGACGTCCACCCACTCGTCCACGAGCAGACCGTAGAGGGGTTGCGACACGTCGAGCGTCGCGGCCGACTGAACGACGAGCGAAAGCTTTCCGGCCGGCACGGCGGCGCCCGCTTCGGGCGGCAGGGCGACCCAGCGATCCGCGGCATCGAACGGCAGCTGCGCGACGCGCAGGTTGAGCCGTTCGCCGGTGTTCAAGACTTCCGCTCCGCGGAGCGGCGCGGCCAGCCGTGCAACACCGTCGCGCACATGCGCGCAACGCATGAACCAGTTGCAGGAGGCGAGCGGATCGCCGCCCTGTACCTGAGTGCTCGCGGCGAGCGCGCCGGCGAGCTCCGCGGCATTGCCGCAGGTGAACAGCGGCATCGCGACGAACGAGTCGCCGAACACGGCACGCATGCGCGCCAGCAATTGGTCGCGCCGTGCCCGGACCTCCGTCGCGGGCGGAATGGCGGCGAGGGCGGCGCGGCGATCGAGGCGCGCCTTGCTTTCCTTCAACAGCGCGGTTGCCTGCATAAGGAGAGCAGCGCGAGCCTTCGCGTCGACGCCGGCGGCCACAACCGGTACCGCCGGTGAAAGGCCGAAGCCACACATCCTCAGCAGCGCCGTACGCAGGCTCTCGACGTCCGCAGCGGCTCCCTGCTGCACGAGGAGCTCCAGCGTGCGGTGCGCGGAGAGCAGGTGGCCTTCCGCTCTCGTGGTGCGGGTCTCGAGCTGCACCAGATCGATGGTCCCCGTTGTCGAGCGCTCGGGCGGCGTCAGATCCTCGGGCTCAGCGGCGCGCGCGGTTGCGAGCAGGCGGCGGAGAGCGCGGGCCTGCTCGAGCATCTCCATCAGCGTGAGCTCGAATCGACCCAGGTCGGCGGGCCGGACGTGTTGAATCCGGAGCCGCGCGTTGGCGGGGAAGCCGCCGGTCCGGTGTCTCGCATGGTACAGAACGAGCTGCTCGATCTCGCTGGGCTCACCGGCGCGCGGCTGCGCCTGGACGCCGTAGACGATGTCAATCTGCAGGAGGCCGAGACCCAGGTCGTTGAGCGTGAAGCGCTGCGTCTCGGCCACTTCATTGGTGACGTCGTCGAGCCGCTCGATCGTGCACCGCACGTTCCGTGGATCGCCGATCAGCCTGGAGGCCCAGAGGTTGAGGAGGGGATCGGCGGCTGCTCGCACAGAGTTTCCGGACGTGGCCGTGCCGCCGAAGAGCACGAGTACCCTGTGCGTCGACGCCGCGCCAGTACGTGGCGTGCGCGCGACCTCCAGGTCCGGAGCGGGTGCATCGCCCGCCGCGATCGCGTTCACCGTCGTTGCCGTGCGTGCAACGTTGCCGCGGACGATTTGGTACGCGGCTTCTGCAGTGAGTGCATCGGTAACGCCATCGATCGACTCGCCGAGCGCGTCGAGCTCGCGGCGAATCCGCGCCAGGTCGTCAGCCGTCGCGTGGGCCGACTGCAGCCGGCTCGTCACCAGGCCGGGGTTGTCCTGCCATTTCGCGTGCAGCGTCAGGCCATCGACGACGTTACTGGCGGCAACCTGCTCGAGCGGCTGCGTGAGCGGCTCCAAGCGGCCGGCGGCGAGCGGCGCGAGTTCCCGGAGCGTGTAGACGAAGCGATCCAGCTGCACGTCGTGAAGCCGGCGCTCGAAGCGATACCCGAGCAGCGCCGCCAGCGGCTGTCCTTGTCGCACGCCGTCGAGCAGCCATTTCGCTTCACGCACGCGGCGCGACGACAGGTCGATCGCGAACGGCCCCGATGGCTGCGGGATCCCGCTGCTCCCGAGATGCGCGTTACGCAACAGCGCCGCCGTCGCCGCGTGCGCCAGCGAAGGCGCATGGATGAAACCGCTGTCGTTGGGCTGCAGCGCCAGCGGGCCTTCTTCGCCGGGCGGCGGCGTCGCCGGCGGCAGGGCGGCGGCCGGCCTGAGGTTCTCGACCCATCCATAGCCCCCCACGTACACGCCCTGAGGCTGTGCCGCGCGCATGCTTGTGAGCCGCTTGGAGGCGAACGACGTCACCCACGCATCGAGTCGATGCGCCGCGAGATCGAGAGTGCCCTGCATCAGGTACTGCAGCGCCTCGCTGTCCTTGACGTGCAGGTGCGCGAGGCTTTCGCGGAACTCGCCGAGTGCCGCCACGGTTGGCGTGTTGAACGTCGTGAGGCCCTCGAGATACTGGCGGATCGTCTGTGGGCCGGTCACCTCGGGGACCCTCGTGTCGAGTTGACGCTTCCAGGTTTGGGTCGGCGCCGCGCCCGTGACCATGTCCACCAACTCGTGCTCCTTGAGGAGCGTGACGACGCTGGCGCCCGCGCTGCTGCCGGCGATTTCGGCAGCTGCGTTCGCGTACTCACGGAGCATCGCGTGTCGCAGCAGCGCGTACAACAGGCTCGAGCCCTGGACCGGCGCGGCAGCGACGATTCCGTCGATGTGCGGTTCGGCCAGCAGCGCCGCGATGTAGTTCGGCTGGAGCGGACGCCAGCGGGACACCTCGCCGCTCTGCGCGAGCGGAGCGGTGATTCGGAATGCCAAGTCAGCATACGAGCCGCCGGCGAGGCGCGGCCGGCGGCCGGTGAAACCCATACGCTGCACGATGCCGGCGGTCAGGGCGTCTTCGGCGGCGATGAACTCGCTCGCCACGAGGTCCTCCCCGATGAAGGCGCGCAGGTGCTGGAAGTAGTGCCGGCCCATCAGCGTCCTGGTGTAGTAGCCGCTCGAGAGCGCGTCGGTGCGCATCACGTCGCCGAGATCGGCGTCCGGATCCGGGTCGTCCTGGCGGCGACCGATGCGCGGCACGTCCGGCACCCACGTGCGCCAGATGTTGTTTCGCAAGCGAATAAGGAATTGCTTCAGCCAGATGTCGTTGGCGGACGCCGCCTCGTCGCCCGCCCGCGGTTGCCACAGGTCCAGCGACGTCACGGGCAAGACGCCGTACGGCTGCCTCCCGCAACGAATGGCGGCGCACGGACCGGCGCTGCGCACGTGGGTGACGAAATGCGACCGCGCCCAGGCGACGGCGTCCAGCGTCAGGCCCGTATTCTCGAACGCGATGAGATTCGTCAGGTAGTAGCCCCACGTTGCCTGCCACAACGCGACGTTCATGCTGCGCGAGTCACGCTCGTGGCTATCGGCGGCGCTGTCGATCCGCCCGAGCACGAGCGCCACGGCGTCGCTTGGCAGGCCCAGCGCCTCGGCGAGACGGCGCCCGTTCGAATCGGCCTCGAGGCTCTCGACCGCGATGGACCCATCGAGCGCGAAGCTGCGCCGGTGTCCGGGATCCTGCGCGCCGTACCCCGAGCGCTGCTCGGCGGTGTTGTTCGATGGCGTGCCGATGCGCACGAATCCGAGACCATCCGTGTAGTGGTGTGCGTCCAGCAGCCGGCCCAATCGCTCCGATGTCTCGTCCGGGGGGAGCGATGCCGCGACGCCGAACACCATCAAGTCGATACCCGCAGTGGGAATCTGAGGAATCGACACCCGCAGCGCCATCCCCGCCTGCTCGCCCGCATCGAAGTCGACCATCCACCGCATGTCGCGATCCACGGCGGCCTCGTCGTCGGGGACGTCCTCTCCCTGCGCGCGAGGATTCGGTCCTACTGCGAGCGGATTCGCGATCGCCGCGCCGGTGACCACCTGGAGGAGAGCGCCGTCCGAACTCACGACGGCCACCCACCGGTCGGGAAGCAGCGCCGCTTGCGGCGCCCGTCGCCACGCTGCGTTCTCGCCGTCGTTCACCACGTCGACCGGCGGGAACTGGGGACTGGGCTTGGGGACGGAGGTCCGGTCGGCGATGTTGACCGGCCTCGTGACGCGTACGATCCACGCCGCGCGAGGCGCGCCGAAGCGATCGGCCAGTTGGCTCCACGCAGTCGCGTGCGCCTCGGTGTTATCGCCGGCCTGAAACACCTGCGTCCAGTAGTGCTCTCCCCATTCCCGCTCGGACGGCGTCAGTTCGGTTTCGTGCGAATCCAGGTGGATCTTGTCCGGGTAAACGCGCACGCGTAATTCGCTGCCGCCGAATGGCTGCTGGAAGAACCTCGTCTCCAGCCGTACTGGGAACAGCGCGAGCGGACGATCGCTGCTACACAGCGTCGTCGTCATTCCAGGCAGCAGCTCCTGCTGTCCCAACGTGGGGAGTTCGAAGCTGGTGGTGAAGAAGGAACGCGAAGACATGGAACAACTCACCTGATGCTGTCGTCGGTCAGCAGGCTTCCGCCGATGACCGGCGCCAACGGTGAAGCGACCAGCAGCGATGCGTGGATCGCAATGCGTACGGGTTGCTGCCGTACGATGCCCGCCATGTGCGCGGAATTGCGACCCCACTCCAGACCGTTGAGCGGAAGACCAGGCGGCACGCCGTCGCTCACCCGCAGGTGCGTGCCGTTGCCCGCCGGCGTCCCCACGTCGAGACCGAATCGGGGCTCGGTGGGTTGCTCCTGGATCACGATGTAGTACCCGGCGCCCGCACCACCTGCGCTCCCGGAGCCGCTGCCACCGACCACGGTTTCAGGGGAGAGATCGAAGCCGGCGAACGTGATGTCAGGCGCCATCGAGCCCGCGAACATCGGGTACATCTCGTCGGCGGGGCTCGGGCTCGGCCTGCGCACGCTGTTGACGACGATCGCCTTGACGACGTAGATGATGGCCGTCGGGTAGCGGCGCAGCAGGTCGCTGCGCAGCAGCATCACGAACCGCTCTCGCGCTGCCGTCGCGTGGGCTTCGCCGAGTGGGCGCGTGCCCCACTCGTGCAGTGGACGCACGTCGGCGCGGGGCGTTGCCGACCCGCGGCTGTCCCAGAACTGGTCGAAGCAGGTGCCACGCTGATCGGTCGGGAATCCGCGCCACAGCAGCTCGCGCCCCATCTCGACGTTCAGCCCCACCATGTACGCCTCGACGAACCGTCGGTTCGTCTTGAGGCCGAGCACCGAGTTCGGCAGCACGGCATCCACGCCAGGAAGCAGCAACTCCTGCGAGAGATCGCGGAGGGGCTGGTACATCGGCTGGCGGAATTTCGGAGCGGCCATGACCGTGTCGACTGGTATCACTGTGCCCGGCGCTTCTGTCGCCGGCTGCGTTGCGTTGACGCCGGTCGCCACCACGGCGCGCGCGAGCGCAACGAACGCGCGGGCCGGCTCGATCTCCGCCTGGATCGCGGCACGCACCTGTGCCATCGGTAGCTGCGGAGGTGGCGTGAACGCGGTGGCCGTACGTGCCGGGTCGATGCGGGCGAGATGCGTCCGCGCCGCCGTCCGAAATGCGGCCGCCGCCGGACTGTCTGACGTGGGAGGGACCTGCGCGACCGGCGGCACGGGCACTGGTGCTCCCTCGGCGACGATTGCGAATCCCGGTCTCCCGGGCATGCTCTCGACGAGCGCTGCGGTCACTTCGTGGTAGGGGCGGACCAATCCCGGCACCAGCAGGTGGTCGATGATGCTCTGGACGTTCGCGAGATCGAACCACGGGGGTCTAATGAAGGTGGCGCCGCCGACGTTCAGCGCTGCTACCCACGTGAAAGCCGCCGAGCGTGTCACACCCTGCCTCACGACCCGGCGGGTGATCGGACCGCGCTCGCGCCCGATGCGCCGCATCGCCGGGCTCGTGGCTCGCACGGGGATAGCGGTGGTGCCGATGCGCTTTACCAGCGTTTCGGTCGTTGGGATCAGCGCGGTGGCCGAGCTGCCGTGAAGACGGCCAAACGCCGGCGCCACCATCCGCAGCGCCCCGTCGTCGGTCAGCGCCTTGAAGTGGCGCGTATGCATGCTGATGCTCACCGCGAGACCGAGCTGCAGCTGGCGGAGACGCTGGTTTGCGGGCTGCAGATCCGCCGCCTGTTCCCAGGCCGCGGCCATCAACGCCTCCTGGTGTTCCTGCACCACGCGCGTGCCGAACGCGGCCACGCAGCGATGGCGCGGATCGAGATTCAGCTCGTCGAACCATGGGGTCGCGCCGGGCGTGACCGTCGACCGTGCGGCGTGCCACCGCCCGTACAACGGCGGCGCGAGCAGTGGGTCGGAGTCAGGGGCGCTGACTTCCGTGCTGCCGGCTTCGTTGACGATCTCGGCCAGCGCCTGCTGAAACGGCGCGGCGGTTTCGGCGGGCCACGGCGGTGTGAGGGCATCCAGCGGCTGCAGCGCGCCAGTGAGCTCTATCGCCTCCGGGTACTCGATCGGGTCTCCGCCGGGCGACGTGGACGGCAGCGCGAAGCCAGGCCGCCTGATGTCGACGGGCCGGGCGCCCAGCCGCGGCGGAGCAGTGCGTGGCTTCAGCAGACGGACCAGCGACTCGAAGTCGCCGCCTTCACCAGTCCGGAAGCGCCACTGGTGATAGACCGGCAGTCTCACCACGGTCGGCGCCGGGGTGAGCGACCACGCCGGCTGAAGGCCGGTCGGTCCGGTCAGTTCGGCTTCGGTGACCGCGAGGCCGAGGCCGGCCCGTCGTCCCACTTCGAATGCGGGTACGACGCAGGCGATGTAGTCGGTGTTCGCCGTGAGCAGCCGGGGACACAACAGACGCGACAGCGAGAGCGCGGGATCGCCTGCCAGCGTCGCGCGCAAGTCCGCCGCGCTCGCGCCGATCGAACCGGCCGCCTGCGAAAGTGCCCAGAGAAATGATTCCGTCAAGTCGGGCAGCTCATCGCCGGGATGTGCCGGCGCCCGGATCTCGAGCACGGGGAGCGCGGTGTCGGGGGAGCTATAGAGCGTCACCCCTTCTTGCGCACGCACGACGGCAAGGCAGAGCCACGGGCGCAGCCGTCCCGTCGGGTCGGCGCAGGCGGGCGTGAAGAGCCAGGGGAAGTCCGGGCGATCGAACTCGATTGCGGCAAAGTAGTTCGGCTCGAAATCCGCGGTGCCTGGCCGCGGATCCATGCGAACGATCTCGTGCGGGTCGATGCCGACGACGTCGAAAGGGCCTCGAAGGCGTACAGGAACCGTCTCGACGGGCTCGATCGAGAGGATCGAGATGCCCGCGTTCAGGTCGACGACGGCCCGCTGGTTCGAGCCGAGCGTGTCGACTGCCGAAATGACGGTGGCGGCACCTTGCCGAACCCACGGAAAGAAGATGACGTTGGCGTCTGCAGGCACGCGTCGGCCCTCACTGAGCGACGGATTCGTACTGCGGCACCATCTGCCACCGTGCGAATCCCGTCGCTGTCTGTCGATTGAGCCTGGCTACTGCGGCTTGAATCTCCGACCACGTGGCGTCGGCGGATGGCGGCGGCGACGTGCTAGCCGTGTCGTTCACCGACGCGATGATCCAGCGGGGCGAGCGCAGCGTGACGGCTTTCGGCGCCGACGAGTCACGGAACCGCGCCAGGCCCACGGTGCGAATCGACGCCTGTGCCGCCGCGCCGGAGCGAGACTGCCGCAGCAGCATCTGTGTGCTCAACGCGTACTCGGGCGCTGGAGTGGACGGCTCCCCAGCGTCGTCGATGACCATCGACTTGTAGGCCAGCGGTACGGCAACGGTCTGCGCTTCATTGAACGTCACCGCGTTGCTTCCGAACACGAGGCCCGCGTCCATGTCGTCGAACGACGGGCTGGCGAGCTTCTCGTCGTCACTCATGTCGAAGAACTGCGCCGGTACGAACTGGTCCTGGACCGCATCGGCCTGCACCATCACGCCGTTCAGGAAGGCCGACACGTGGAACCTGCGAACGCCGGCCACCGGGGCGCCGCCGAACGTATCGATGTCGCGGTCGGCGTTGAGCGGCACCACTGATTGCTTCACCATCAGGCTGCCGAGCGGATCGAGCACCAGCGTGGTGCCCGGCTGCAGTGCTCGCAGGGTGACGCCGTGCTGCCGGTTGGAGGCGCCGCGCGTGCTCCAGCTCTCGGGTGCCTTCAGAGCCCGCCGCAGCTCCGCCAGTACGTCCACTGCGGGCGGCAGCGGCGGCTTCTCGCCGTCGATGAGCGTCTTGTCGAAGCGCACCGTGAAGTCGCACCACAAGATCTCGAAGGACGCCTTGCCGCTCACTCGCAGCGGGCGCGGCCCTTCCAGCTCTCCGGCCAGCGACACCTTGAACAGGTTCCGCGATCCTCTTTTGAGCTGGATCGATGCGTGGAAGTCCGCCAGGAAGTGGAACGGGGCCAGCTGCACCAGCACGTCGAACCCGACGTCGCCCTCGAGCGTGAACCCGTAGGCCGCGGCGTAGAGTTGCGCTCGCGCGCCGAACTGGATCGTGTTCGACGTGATGGCGAAATACGCTGCGCACGTGAGCCGCGGATTGTTTCCGGCCGACAGCGCGATCGTGATCCGATCGAGCTGCGGGAACCCCGCAGGCGGCATGAAGCGCGGATTGAGCCCGCCCACGGCGATCGCGAAGCCGGCGCCAGGGCCCGTGAACCGCGCGCGCAGGGCCATTCCTCCGGTCAGGACGTACTTGTGCGCCAGCCGCGAATCCACGAGGACGGCGTCGATGGCGGCGGTCCCCTCGTCGAAGTCGATCACGCCCATCGCATCGAGGTTCAGCCGGACGAGATCGTTGTCGCGTGACGGCAGGAGCGCGCTGATGCGGCCCACCGCGATCAGGCGCCGGCGCGCGCCGAATTCGAAGATGAGCGCGAGCTCCAGGAGCACGAGCGTCGGCGAGAACCAGCCGATCTTCGCGAGCACGCCGAACAGGTAGCTGCCGGGCCGCGCGGGGAAGGCCGTGGCGAGGTTGCGGATGATCTCGGGCGCGTTGCGGATCGGATCGCGAGGGAACAGGAGCGTGCCGAGCGTGTTGTTCTTCAGCCCCTCGCGCATCGCCTCTTCGCTGAAGGTGCGGTTGATGGCGACGATGCCCCCGATGCCCTGCAGTGTGCAGGCCATGCCGATCGGAATGGGCCGGAAGCCCTCCGCGGTGATGAACACGATCAGCGAGTACCCCGGGCTGCCATCCGGTAGCGTCGTGGCGACGAGTCCGAACGCCTTCAGCGTGATGCGCTCGTTCAGCGTGAGCTGCATGACGCCTGCATAGAGTTGCTGCGCCGGATCGCGATACAGAAAACCACCGCCGGTCAGCACGCCCTTGGCGTCGATCGCGAGCCCGACGCCGTCGGGCAGTTTCGGCGCGACGGCGAGATCGCAGAACCCGAGGTTCGCCTCGTCCGGATCGTCCGGCAGCCTCAGTGCCACGCGGAGGCCGATCCGATCGATTCGGGCCAATATGGGGCCGAGCCTGGTACTGAGCGACGTCGCGGCCTCGAGCATGTACGCGCGGCTGTCGTCGGACCCTTCCACGCCGACGCGCATCTGGACGTCATTGACGGTGAGTGGACCAAGCGACTTGCCGATCGGGATCCGAATCGACACGCCGGGCCCGGTCGATTCGGGCTTCGGCAGAGGAGGAAGTGGCGGCGGGACAATCGCCCCGCCCGGCGGAGGCAACGGCGCCGGAGCCGTCGCCGGCGCCCCTGCCGGACCGACGGATGGCACCTGTCCCTCGAGAAACAGCCCGCGCGTGCTGCTCAGGCCAACGGCGCAGTCGACGACGACGCGTAAGCCGTCCGCGGGGATGAGGCGGTCGAGAAAGTTGTCGAAGATCTTGCCGACCGAAAGCACGCCGTTGCGGACGGTCGTCTTGATGACCTGCTCCGCCTTCGTCGCGGTGGCCTCGAAGCGCAGGAGCCCGACGGACAGACCGGTCCCCTTGGCGAACCTGATGTCGTACGCCTTCTTGCTGATCGGATCCGGCCGCGCCTCGATCGCGACGCCGCCGCGAAAATCGGTGCCGGCGCCTGGTGGGCTGATCTCGAAGTTCGTGGACGTGAAGCCCGCGGGCTTCCGGAACAGTAGACTTACGCCGCTGTCAATCGACATCTGGCCGGCGGCATACCAGGGTTCGCCGATCTCGACATCGAACTCGAAGCTGTCTCCCACCGAGAGGAACACGCCCGGCCCGCCTTGTGTGCGAGGCACCAGCGCGATCGATGTCAGCATCGTTTCCGTCAATGGACCGCCGGTGCCGTGACTCCCGAACACGCCCGCGAACTCGTAGCTGAGCGTACGAGCCAGCGTTCGATCGACCGCCGTCGGCGTGTCGCTGCCTGGCACGCCGGGAACAAGATCCCAGCCGTACATCACGTCGTCGGCTTGCGGTAGCTTCTTGCCATACGCCAGCATCGCGGCTACGGCCAGAAACGTACGGTCGGCGATGCGCTGCACTCCGCGGTCGTCGGCGAAGTTGCTCTGGCTGAACCAGGCGTCCCGATTGAAGACGAGATCGACGGCCCGGCGCATCACCGCAGGCAGGCCTAGGAAGAAACCGAACTGGCCGCCGTACGTGGAACTGAACTCTTCAGCGAAGCTCACTGCCTGCAGAAGGAAGTACAAGCGCGGCGCGCGGAGCCGGACGAAGTTGATCGCGAGCAGGTCCAGCAGGCTGCGAAACGCCTCCTGCACGACTGCCTGAGTGCCGAGGTTCAGCGAGTCGACAAACGATCGCAGCGCGTCGACGCACGCGCGAATGTCCTGCACCGCCGCGAGGAAGGCCTCGAGGTCGGGCTCCGCGGCGTCGCGATAGGCTTTGACGCTGGCGAGCCCCGCCGGCGGAAACTGTGGCGGCGCCGACGGAGACGACGGGTTGCCGCCGAGATCCGCAATGATCGCGCGGCGGGTGTCTGCGCCGGTCAGGAGGTCGCGCGCGTCCTCGAGCAGTTCGGCCAGCGTTCCGAGCAGCGTCTGGGTCACCGACTTCTGGGCCATCTCTCGCCTCGCGCCCGGTCGTGACGATTACGGCTGCGCCGTCGTGACGCGCGTCTCTTCCGCGCCGAGCGGTTGCAGCGACAGGATCTCGGGCCGTACCTGCTCCGGCGCGGCAAGTCCCGCGTCGTGCATCATGAAGAGTTCCGGTTTGAGCGGGGTGTCGCCGACGTCTTCGGGAAGCCGCGCCGCCGTATAGACCTCGTGAATCGCGTGCAGCACGGTGCCGTGCTGCTCGAATCGGACGACACCGAAGTTGCTTCGGAAGAGGATCTGCCGCGAGTTGCGCAACGTCTTGACCGCTCGTTGGTGGCGCGCGGCCGCCGCCTCGTAACCCTGGAGCGCGCGCGGACCGCCAGGTTCGGTCAACATGGCTTCGGCGTCCACGGTGATCTCGAGCGGCTGAATCGCCGGCGGGCGCGCTAGGTCGGCGCGCCGGTCGAAGATCGGCTCGACACGCCACGACCAGTCAGGCATCTGCGCCGGATTGACGACGCTGCCCTGCGGCCAGCCGTAGGTCGGAATCATCGTCGGCTCGAGGCGGAGCCTGGCGCGGAGCGCACGCGGCACGTCCGCTTCGGTCGTCCCCGCCGGGAGCAGCACAGGATTCGACGGCTTGACATTCCACCCGAGGCGCTCGGCGCCGATCTTCGCGCGAACGATCTTGTGGGCGAGCGCCATGCTGCGGTCCACCGTCGTGATGTAGGAGGGCATCACGTTCTTGAAACCGCTGCTGGTGAACTGAACGATTCGCGCGGGATCCTGCGCGCCTTTGCGCCAATAGCTCATCACGGTGCTGGCGGAGTAGTGCACGTCGCCCGACAGCAGCACCACGTGGCGATACGGCTCGAGACGGCGGAGCAGCGCCTCGAGCGTCTTCGGATCGAACGCCCACGCTTCGATGGCGTCCGGGTTGGTCCCCATCATGCCGCGCGATCCGATCCGCAGCCCCGGCTGCAGCAGCTTTTCATAGTCCGTCACGTCGAACGCGCGAAACGCTGCGGGCGCCACCAGCTCGTCGAGAATCGGCGGCCCCAGCACCTGCAGCGGTGCAATGACGATCAGGACCTCCTTGCCATCGGTAAACGGGCCCGGCGGCACCTGGTCGGTCTGCGGCGTGTTCTGGGTTTGATCCAGTGATCCGGCCACGTTGCCCGGCGGTCCGTTCCGCGACACGAAACTGCGCCGCGTCCGGTTATCGAGCGCCACCGCGAGGTGCTTGGGTCCGGGCACCGAAAAGTGCCAGGTGACCGGCGGGTTCACCGCTGAAACGCTGCCGTCCAGGTCGTCGACCACGCCAAACAGGTTGAAGCCGAGTAGCGCATCGATGTCGTTGGCGACCGTGGCGTTCGGCCCTTTGGGTTCGCCAGCGGGGAACAGGCCGGCGATTCTTTCGAGAAGCTGCCGGTGGACCCCGAGGCGCTCGTACTTGAGCGGATCGTTGCCCCAGTCCTGGAAGAGCGCGTAGCTGACCAGTGCGTTGCGGATCGTCATCACGCCGAGCGACCTGTTGTACACGCGGTCGTACCACGTTCGATTGAGGTTCCAATCATCGGTGACGTCGTGATCGTCGAAGATCATGTACGTCGGGATGTTGGCAAGCACGCGACGCACCTTGGCCAGCCCGCCCTCGAAGAGCGTCAGCTGTGCGCGATGAGCCTCGAATTTCTGCTTCAGTTCCTCCACGTGCTTCGCGTAGGCTTCAGCCCGCTGCTCCGGCGTGCGCCTGTCGTCCGGCTTCGGTGGATCGAAAAAGACGTCGTAGTTCTGGAACGGCGACACCTTGCGTTCGGACTCGGGCAGGTCGTGGCCGCGCGACTCTTTGCCGCCTACCGGCGCGTCGAGGTAAGTCGGAATGCGGTCTGGCCACGCCGGAGGATCCGGCATCAACTGCTCGTCGGTTGGCAGGTCGAGCGCACCCGTCGTGCCGGTCTTGCGCGGCCAGCACGCATCGCTCCAGACCGACAGGTACGTCGCGGCGAACTCGCCGAGCGAAAACAGATGCGCCCAGCCATCCACCGTCGTCATCTGGGCGTCTACAGTCGTCAGCAGGAAACGGCGGCCGGCGGGGAAGTAGGCGTGGTCCGCCGGCAACGCGAAATCGTCCGCGTCACCCGGCGACGTTTTGCGGGTGGCGCTCGGCCCGTAGTGGTCGAAAGAGGTCGGCGCGGCGCTCACGTTCCGGCGCAGGTTGTCCACGATGAGCCGTTCGATCGCGCCGCCACCCGCCACGGTGCCAATGAGCTCCTTGCCCAGGTCGATCGACATCCGCAGCTGCACGGGGCTCACGTCGTCGGCATAGATCTGATCGCCGCCGAGAAACAGCTGGTGCGGTCGTTTCAGCGGGTCGCTGAAGGGGCACGCTCCGTTGGCTTGCATCACGTCGTCGATCCACACCATTGCGTCGAGATGGTCGCAGTTCACTCGGCGACACGATCCAAACACGACGCGAAGGTCCGTGATGGTGGCCGGCGGCAGTGAGAAGCTCGGGAGGAAGTGTTCCTCGAACCCAAGCGGCTGGCTCGGTCTTCCGAACACCTGGCCCGCTGTGAGCAGCCCGAGCGAGTTGAGCGTGCTTGTACCGCTGTTGGTCGCGATCGAGAGGTCGTAGGAATAGAGCCGTCCGGGCTGCAGCACGCGCGGCGACGTCACAGGGATCTTGAGAGTCGCGACCGCTACGTGAAGGCGCCCGCCAACTCGCAGCGTCGCAGTGCCGGGATCGGAACTGAGGAAGACGTTACTCGCGCCGGCGGCGACGCGGCCTTCCCACAGCTTGACGGTCACGGTGGCCGGCTCGCGCAGCGCCACCCAGACCGAAACGAGGGTCGGCTCCACTCGTCGCAATATCGGACCACACAGCAGGAGTGGCAGATCCATGCAATCTCCTGAGTCGGGAGCGGCAGGGTATGCCCGTTGAGGCGGCCGAACGGTATCACGCCGGCCGCGTGGTCTCAAGAAACAACAAGGAAAAAACAATGAAACAATAAATAAGACTGCAAAGCTGAGATCGCTTAGGCACTTGCCCCACCAACAGGAAGTACTGAAAAGGCATTCTGCTGGCGCCGAACGAGCAGCCGTGATCAGTTCATCGAAGGCCGATCGCCGTCGCGATCGTCGATGCAGAGAGCACGGTGAGCACCAGGCGCATCGCGCACGTTCCACCCGACGCGCGCGATATCTGCCGGTCCATCTCAGGGTTCGTCGGAGTTGGTCCCGCCGCGAACGCACCAGGTGCTCGCATTGAGCGAGAATTCGTAGTCGTCCACGAATCCGTCGCGAATATTGACGCCCCACGCCAGATCGGTGAAGAGAGCCCTTCTCGTCGCCGTCCAGAAGAACGCCTGCCCACCGATGTCGAAGGGAGCATCCGCCGGCAGCGCCGGGTTGGTCCGCGAAGGATCCATGAGGCTGGTCAGCTCAGAAATCGACGGCATCCGCCAACCCATTTGTCCGCCAGTCCTCGCGTTCAGGCATTCATATTGTGCGGACGGCCACGAGCGTGTGTCGTGCTGGGGTGTCCGTTCCCAGACCAGGCCGGTGTTCTTGTCCAGCACCGATTCGTTATTGAACGCGGCCAGCACCACGAACCGCTCGGATGCCGGCAAGGCCGCGCTCCAACTCCGAGACACATCACCGAACGAGTTCAGCACGTCGAGAACGCGCTGCAGCGGGCTCGAACCGTTGTCCGGTGCCGCGCCTGGCACTGCGGTCATGCCGAGGCCAAGGATTGCCACGAGCCCGAGGCCCGTTAACGTCTTTCGTCGAATCACGATTTACCTCCATGAACGCTCTAATGAGGTAATCGGAATCGGAAGCGTAAACCCGTCACGACCTGTCGCTGGCCGACCTTGATCGACCCCAGCTAACTTCACGGACGTTCTTGAGTTTCGCGCGCGAGCTCTCGCCATTCGGGCGGCGAGACGCGATCGATGATCGAAGAGCTTGACGCGAACACGGTTCTGCGTCTTGTGCGCATGGGACCGATGCGCGTTCGGTCCGCCGGCGGTCGTCATGCGCGAGACTGACGAGGACGAACGAGAGCCGGAACGCGCGGGTCGGGACGAGGAAGAGGTCGGCTGCCACGAGTTGTTGGAGATGGTTCGCGAGCCAACGCGCGGGCAGACCGATCCTGCCCGAGATGTTGCGCTGGGTATGGCGCGAGGACCCCGTGTCAACCGAGGTCAACGGCACAGTCGAGCGATCGTCAACGAGCCGAAGAAGAGGTAGTGTTCGCCGACACGTTCACCGCAAAGACGAATCGCTGCCCGTCGCGGCTGATGTTGCCGAGATTTCCACCGAGCGGACCCGGCAGCTTGAACAGCAGTCTGGGCGCGCCTGCGGAGAACGTCGGCGTCGTTGTGACATCGACCGACATCACCAGCAGGTCATTGGACTCCAGATTCAGACCCCGGAAGAAAATCTCCTTGCCGTCCGCGCGCCAGTGCAGCATGGCGTTGACACCGTCTTTCGACACCTGCCACTTCCCATCGCCCGGCTTGCCCGTGGACGCATCGAACGGCCGGACGTAGACTTCGCCTCGTTCGGGCTGTTTCTCGTCCGACCGGAACGCCATGAACTTGCCGTCCGGCGAGAGCCTGCCAGTGCCATCGGTGAACTCTTCCCGCAAGTACTCGATCTCTTTGCGTGAGGCGGGATCGGTTCCTGCGAGGGGCACCGCCAGAATGACGCCGCCGGAGTCGCACACGAGGTACTTTCCATCGGGTGAGATGTCGGTGGGAAACACGCCGGCGCCCGGCGTGTAGCGGAACACGAGTTCCTCGGGACCAGGGGCATCAGAAGGTCGGCGGTAGATCGCGATGTCATTGTCCCGGAACGAGGTGTAATAAATGTGCTTTCCGTCGGGCGACCAGAGCGGGAAGATTTTGGGCAGCGTGTCGTTGGTGAGCCGCGTGTTCTTTCCGGTCGCGAGCTCGATCGTCCAGAGATCCGCTTGCCCGGTCTGAACATCGCTCTTCGTCACGAGCAGGCGCGCGCCGTCGGGCGAAAAGGACGGCTGGCCATACATGCCCGGCTCGCCGACCTGCTGTACGACCTTTCCCTGTCGATCGAAGATCGTGATCTGCTGCAGCTGCGGCCCGCGTGGCGGCGGCAAGGAGAGAAAACGTTCGCCATCGGCGCTGACGTCGGCAATCCGCTCGGGAACGGCGGACTGCTGTCGGAACAGGACCTTGGGCGTGCTGAAGGAGAACGTCGGAGTCGTACTGACTCCCGCGACCATGATCGAGCGATCGCGCGCCACGTAATACAGTTCCTTGCCGTCGCGCCGCCAGAAGGCCGGGCTGAAGAAGCTGCCGTCTGAAATCTGCCAGGGTCCATCCGTGGCTTTCGGATCGATCGGCCGGACGAACACTTCTGCCTTGTTTGCCGGATCGATCACCACGTACGAGAGGAAACGACCGTCAGGCGAGAATCGCGGCCCGAACATCCGCAAATCGCTGTGGAGGACCTCGATCGGCTTGCGCTCGGGACCGCCCTCGAGCGGCAGCACATACAGCGCGCCGCCCTTGAGATCGGAAATCGCGAAAGTCAAGAACCGGCCGTCTGACGACCAGTCGGTCAGATTCATGAACGCGCCCGGGTTCTTGTAGAGCAGCTCCGCGGATCCCTCGCCGTTGGTGGCGCGCACGTAAATGCCTTCCTGGCCTTTGAGCATGGTCACGTATGCGATCCGGCTGCCGTCAGGCGACCACACCGGGGCCATGACGAACTCGGTTCTCGCGCTGGTCGTGAGCCGCGTCTTCGCGCCGGTGGCGATATCCAGCACGAACAGGTCGGCGCTCTCGTTCGCGAGATCGCGGGTGATGACGGCGACTCGCGATCCATCCGGTGACAACACGGTGTCGCCGTAGAGCGCGCGTTCGCCAAGGCTGCCGGTCCGTTTGCCAGTGCGGTCGGAGAATACGATGGTCGTGGCGTTGTTCTCGAACTGCAGGGCATTCCGCTTCGCCCGCGCGTCAGCCGCCTCCTTGGCCTTCGCTTCAGCCGACAACTCCTGTCCGGCCGCGCGAGCCGGAGCCCATGCGCCGACGAGCGAGATAGCCGCGATTGCGATCGCGATTCGACCTCCAGTCGTCATAGACACCTCTTACCGTGTGAGATGACGCTGCGCCGCGCGATGCTCAGTGCGTCAACAGTTCTGGGGACACGCCGAGACGACTTTACCGCTCGGCAGCGTAATGGTGCGGATGAGACCTGACAGCGACTTGTCGCGCGCGCGACTCACCTCGACGGTGAGATTCTTCCCGACGCTGGCCTCGAAATCGGTCTTGCCGATGTCGCGGATCCGGAACCACGTCGGCGATGGACCTTCGGCCTGCCAGCTCTGGATCGCGCCGGACATCTGCACGTCGATCGTCAGGTAGGTGTGGGGATTCCTCCAATCGACGTGCGTCAGCGTGCCGTTCAGCGTGACGCGATCGTTGAAGTCGAAGAGGGCGGTCATGTTGTGATGCGCCAGAGCGTCAGCCGCCAGCAGCACGATCGCGAACGCCGTCGAAAACACAACCCGGCGAATCATACGCGTGTTCCTTCAAAGCCGAACCATACTCCCTTTACGGAACAAAGGCAATCGCCCGTCCCGCCCACCCAACGAGGAACCACAGCGTCAGTGAAGCCCCCGCGACGACGACGTGGCTCCATCGGGATCGCGCGACGGGCTCCGTGATGATAAAGCGGCGGACCACGCCGACATGAAACACGATCGCCAGACCGAGAGCCGCCATCTTGATCCGAAACGGATTGCTGGCCAGGTACTTGGACGGTGTGCCCAGGAAGATGAGCACGCCCGAGAGCAGGACGAGCGTTACGGCACCCGTGGCCCACGGCCTGAGCTGCCGTGCGACCCCCGCGAGCGGCCAGTCCATCATGCCAAGACCGGCCAGCCGAAAATCCAGTACGAGGATCGCCGCCAGGAGCACCGTGAGGCCGACGAGATGAACGGACTGGGCGGCAGGCATGCCGTACTTGCTGTCGCGAATGAATACGATCGGTGGCGAGCTCGAACACCACTGCAGGAGCGTCAGCAGCTGCGAGAGCATGGCCCGCCTCGCCTGTCGTTCAGAACTGGTACGCCATCGTGCGGCCGCAGACAATCACGCCAATCCAGGCGATCAACGAGAGGCCGGCGCACATCCTCGCGCCCACAGGTGTTCGGCTCGCCAGATCCCACTCCGCCATCTTCGGGTAGAAAATCGTCTGATAAACAACCGCGTTGATTCCCAGCACCAGGAGAAGCATCAACTTCGTGCGGAAGAAGGGGTTCCCATACGCCTTGCCCGCGTGAGTCATGAACAACAGAACACCCGTGGTGAACGTGACGGCAAAGCCGGTCTTCGACCAGCGCAGGATTTCTTTCATCAGCCTCGACGCCGGACCGCTTTGAAATGCGAGACCGAGCAGACGGAGATCGAAGATCACGATCATGCCGACGGATAAAGGAAGGGCGAGGATATGGCTGCCTTCAATCAAAGGAAACAGCCACGTCGATTCGGCGATCGCAAGTGCCGCCGGTGTCTGTTCCAGCCATTGGCACCACGCAAATAGAGACATCGCGGCGATGATTATCCATGAAGGCGAAGCGACAGAGCACAGGTCAACGTCGCTCGCGTGTCCCGAGATGACCGTCGCGCTCGGGCCGACGGTACATCGGAAGGTCACGACATTTTGGCCGGACAACGGTTCAGCTTTGCGCCCGATACATCTTGGCAGACGATGACGATGAAGTCGATCCGCGCAGGTTTTCCCTCCACGGGAGATCGGTGGGCCTGGCCGCGTGCCCTCATGTCAGCGCCGCTGCGACCAGGTCGGTCCCCACCGATTCGGCACATCGAGCGCTGTGTAAATACCGAGCGGCTCCACGACGTCCACGAGCTCCGCGCGTCTCGCCTCGACAGATTTGATCATCGCCGAGCGTGACGTCCGGTGCTGCTCATAGACGATCATCTCGCTCCAGTATTCGATCAACAGATAGCGCGACGACTGATTCTGGTCGCGCAGAAACGAGCTCCCAAGATAGGATCGGGTCTGCCTGTTCAACGCCGTCCAATCTCCATCCACGCCGTAGAGCTTTTCGAATTCCTCTTCGCGACCGTTCTTCACGTCGAACTGCCACATGATTGCAATCATCAGAGGAGGGATCATAGCCGAAGGTTCGCGCGTTCGTGCGTTCGAACTTCAGGGTCGGCGGCTGCGGTGTCGCATTCCGAAAATGTCCAGGCGCCAGGCGCAAGGCACCGACGCGTCGACGTTGGCGATCATCCTCGACGGACAGTTGACAAGTGGGAACGGTGCAGAATTCGGATCCAGCCGGTGGGCTGTTTTAATTCAATCAACGTAAACGAACGGCCTCTTTTTGTCCTTTTCGAAAAACATCCTGATCTCCATTTGCAACGTCGGCGCTGCTACGCGTTCTGCAGTTGGCCAGCCTTTGGTTCCGGTGAAGGAATCTGCTGGACTTTTCGGCGCGGCCCCGTTCCGCTGCGCTCGCTACGTTCTTGCTGCCCACCGATGGCGCTGCATACGCGGCGGCCGTTGCTCGTTCGATGACGTGGCGTCGATGCATCTATCGTGTGTCGTGTGCTCGTCGTCTCGCCTCGCCTCGATCCGTTGCCGACATCACCACGCGCACGTTCGCTGTGGTTCGAGTAGACGTCTGCCTCCTTGCGGTTGCGCTTTGCCGATGAAGATCGGTGTGAGTCTGTCGACTCTCGTACGCAACCCATCGGCATGAGGTGGCGGTTTCCGAAAAACGGCTCTTCGCCGATTTGAGTACAGCGATTTCGCCGTCTTGAGGGACGGCCGGCGATGAGGAGCGTCGTCCCGTGTTCCCCGGTGTCAAGGCGCCGCACAAAACGCGGCCCCTCCGGGCTCCGGCCTTGACACCGGGTCCGCGCGGGACGGCGATCGCTGTTATCGCCGGCCGTCCCCGGTTTCCGTTCGACGCAACGCGATCCCACTTGGCCATCCGGAATTTGGATGGTGTTCTCTCTTGATGTGCTACCAGCAAGGGAGGACGGGTGGGATCGCGAGGCGATTGTACGTGGATTCTGGGGCTGTCGGGATTTCGGGTGGTCACGATGGACGCGGCGGCGAACGGTCGACTGATGATCCGCATCGAGCGCCGCGGCTTGCGCCGCTACACCTGCCAAGGGTGTGGTCGACGCACTAGCCGGGTGCGATCGAGTCGCGATCGCAAATGGGACGACCTGCCCTGGGCCGCGCACGCCGTGACGCTCGTGTATCCACAGCGGCGCTTGATCTGCCGCCATTGCGGGATTCGGACCGAGCGCATCGACTTCGCCGATCCCAAGGCGCGCGTCACGCGGCGGTTGCGTCAGCAGATCGGCGTGGACTGTCAGTCGATGCCGACCAGTCATGCCGCGGTCCGACACGGCGTCAGCTGGAGCAAGGCGCGCCGCGCGGCGAAGGCGTTTCTCGCCGACTGGGATCGCACCCGCGTGACACACCAGCCCAGGCACATCGGACTCGATGAGATCCAGCGCGGGAAGGGGCAGCAGTTCTGGACCGTCCTTCCGATGTGGTGCATGGCGATGTGATCGGCGTACGTCAGGATCGCAGCGTGGCCACGGCCATGAGCTTGCTGCGCGAGGATCTCAGCGGCCGGCAACGCGGCGCGATCACGGCCGTCTGCACCGATATGTGGAAACCGTATCTCGCCGCGGTCGCGACCGTGCTCCCGCAGGCGGAGGTGGTCTTCGACAAATTTCATGTGCTGCAGCACGCGAGCGCGGCGCTGGATGAAGTGCGACGCCACGAATTCTTCCGCGCGGGGCCGGTGATGCGCGCGCACGGACGCGGCAAACGGTGGCTGCTGTTGCGGCGCTGGAAGACGGTGCGCGGGTCGAAGCGGGCCGAGCTGCAAGCGCTGTTTGCCGCGAACCGCCGGTTGTTCAAAGCCCACGTGCTCCGCGAGCAGCTCGATCGGCTCTGGACCTACAAGACCCGTCCAGGCGTGCTCAACTTTCTGATGGGTTGGTTCAAGGCCTTGCGCTGGCAACGCCTCGCCGAAATGGAGCGGCTCGGCGACTTTCTCCTCAGACACATCAACGGGATCGCCGCCTACTGCGATCATCCGGTCCGATTCGGTGTCGTCGAATCCGTCAACACCACCATCAAAGCCGTGCTGCGACGCGCGCGCGGCATGCGCGACGACGCGATGCTGCTGCTGAAACTCAAGTGGGCCACCGCCCACCCCATTCGGTCCGCTCGAGATTTGATGCGCTTCTTGACGATTCAACCCGTGTACTCAAATCGGTGAAGACCGCGAAAAACGATGACTCGTGCGCAGTTCAATCTCGAACGGTCGCCAAGATGAGTTCCGGTATCAGACCGTGACATCAGCCTGCATCATTACACTGCGGATTACGTCCGCGTGCGTCAGTGCATCTCCCGGCAGGCGCTTCAGCGGGCCGCGCTGTCACCGCGCAGCCCGGCCCTTCGATTGCATGGCTTCCGATGAGTAACTGGGATGGCTCATGTGTGATTCGACGGCTCAACAGGGAGGCGACAATGCGTGCCGCACTACTGGAACAGACCGAGCAGTTGAAGATGAATGCCGTCAAAGCGGCCCGCGAGGCCGAAGAACGAGTAACACATTTCGGCAAGGAGGCAGTGGCGATGAAAGCAGCGATTGCGGACGCGATCGAGGACCGCATGAACGTGGCCAAGCGGGCCGTGAAACAGGGCTATCGAGCCACGGAGGACTTCGTCGACGAGACAACGCACAAGATCAAGCGAGAGCCGCTGCGCGCACTCGGTCTGAGTTTCGTAGTCGGCGTGGCGGCGGGCTGGCTCCTCCTGCCGCATCGCACGCGCGGATGATTGATTCCGCGGACAGTCGTCCAAAGTAGGCGGAAGGAAATGAAGGGCAAAAAGACCGGCGGACCCAAGAATGGCACGCCGAGGCGGGCGACGTGCATCGTCAAGGCGTCTTGCGCCACGATTCTCAACGACCCGCAGTCCGTGCTCCTTCCGGGAGCGCGCCTTCAAGAGCAAGTTGCCGCCGGCGATGGAAGTGATGCGGTTCTAGTACCTGTACTGTGTGCCGAAGCAGCCCTCGAGGTCCACGTGCCGCTCGTCTTGTGATCTTCCGAAACTGTTGATGCGCCGACTTCAGGTTGCCTGTCGCTCACGAACGGTATTCGTGCAGGCTGCCGAGGAGCGGCGTTGCCGCCGGTACCGTTCGCGAACGGGCGTTCGGGAATGGCAGGCCATACTCGCGTGTGACCACCCTCGATCGTAATGACCGATCCACTCCCGAAGAATCGGGCGAAGTTGACGCTCGGATCAGGCAGGCGACGATTTCCGTTCGTCGTTGTCCAGTCGTTCGCAAACTCGAACGCTGCCTGAGATGGTTCCTCTGAAGCGTAACCCTTCTCTTGCGGCTTGGGCGCAACAAAGGGGCAAACTCGAGGGGGCCAAATCACTCAAAATCAATTAGTTGCACGAATAAGGTTCGGCGCGGCACCATTCGGTCAGAAACTGGATGACTGGCGCGAATTCCCCCCGGGGAAATCGCGCGACGTGACGGACACCTGGCTTCGCTCGTGCCGCTGCTCGTAGCTGCCGAAGAAGAACGCCTTATCGTGAGCGATCGGCCCGCCGAGATTGCCGCCGAACCCTTGTTGATCGTACGGCACCTTCTGTGTGGCGAGTGGCGGAACCGCGTCGAGGTCGCCCGGCCGGACGACCAGCACCGCCGCGCCGCAGGCAATTGCTGCCGCTCTTCATGATCATTTTCATCACGCCGGCAGAGTGCCCGCCGAACTCTGCCGAGAACTGGTTCGTGTCTATCTGCATTTCGGAGACGGTCTCGAGAGAGAAGCCGGCCGACGCGCGCTGCAGCGTCATCCACTTCGAGAAGTTGCTGGTGCCGTCCACATACGTGCCGAAGTTCCACACGTCGTGGCCGCAGACGCAGAGGCCGTTACTGCCGGGTGCCCGCGCCACCACGTTCGAGTCGAGCCTCAGCAGCGGGAAGTAGTTGCGCTCCGCCACGGCAGTGGTCACTTCCGCGCTCGTCGTCTGGACGACAGGCGGGTCGCCGGTGACAGTCACGGTCTCCCGCACTGCGGAGAGCCTGAGCGTGATGTTGATGACGGCGCGCTGCCCGGCATTGAACGTCAGGCTCTCGCGCCGTTTGGTCGCAAACTCCGAGAGCGCCGGCTGCAGGAGGTACTGTCCCGCGGGCCGCAGTGAGGCGACCAGTAGCCGCCTTCGGCGTCGGTCGTGGTCTCACGCGTGAGCCGCGTTGCGTCGTTCTGGAACGTCACCGTGGCGCCTGGCAGGACGCCTTGCTGAGCGTCCATGACCAGGCTCTCCAGATCGAACGTCTGTTTCTGAGCGGCCGCTGGGATCGCGAGGGCCAGCGTCCCGCCCAAGACAATGAGACGAGCGGCGAGCAGGCGGGCGCATTTCGAAGTCATAAGGGCCGAGCATACGCTCCTTTCAGCGGCCCCGGACCTCAGGAACCGTTGGTGCGTCGATCGATTCGATGCCGTGCCCTGCACTCGTCCGCGAACCGTACGTCATTTCTTGACGATGACCGACTCCGCGTACTCGGAGTGGACCACCATTGTCTCGTCGCCACTGCTGTTGAACTGATCGATCA
>DATFWL010000166.1:0-41589 GCA_035259385.1 Vicinamibacterales bacterium
TGGTCGATGGTGCGATACAGCCGTTTCTGGTTCAAATGCAGCGCGCGCGCGATGTCGGCCACCGCGACCGCATCGTCGAAGCGCATTCTCAGAATCAGCTGCTCGTCCGGCGTCAGCGACTGCCGCACGCGGTCGAGCGCCGCCTGAATCCGCTTGGCGCGGAATTCCTGCTCGCCCCGCAGCACGTGGATGTCGGGCGCCCATTCGTCGCTCGGAATCGCGTCGGCTTCGACGTCCGCGACGAAATGGCGCCCGGGCACTCGCTCCGCAATCTTGACGAACAGCCGGCGAAGCGCATCGTCCACCTCGATGTTGTGGTTGATGCGCAGCTGGTTGCAGACCTGATCGAACGTCCACCCATCACGAGTGACGAGCCTCTCGATCAGAACCCCGATTCGGCCCAGGCGCCGCGCCTCGGCGGACGGCCGCCACTTGCCCCAGAGCCGGTTCTGGTAATCGAGAAAGAGATGCTGGACGCAGACGATCAGATACGTCCGCAGGCTGCTGCGGCCTTCGAAGCGCCGCAGCGGCTCGTACTGCCGCTCGATGAAATGGAGCCGGACTTCAGCGGCAAAGTCGTCGGCCTCGGCAGCCGTCAGATGATGGCGACGGCACACCTGGGCCACCGCCCCTTCGATCACTGCGAGGTTGTCGAGGAATAGGGCTTCGTCCTTCACCGGCACTACGGTCCGCGGACGCCGAAACTGTCGATCGGAGCGCGGATTATTCATGATTGCCGGTCATTTGACAAGGTAGACGGACAGGCTGCGCCGGATTCCCGCCGGTGGAGTCGCGGACGAATTACGGCAGGTTGTCGAGCGCCGCCATCAGCCCGCCTGCGCTCCGGAACCGGTCGGCCGGGTTCTTCATCAGGCTGCGCTCGATCACCCGACGCCATCCGGCCGGCAGCTCGCGCGGCGCCGGCGACGGCGGATCGGCCAGAATCGATGCGGCCAGCTCCCAGCGGGTCGCACCCTCGAAGGGGCGGCGGCCGGTGACCAGCTCGAAGATCAGCACGCCGAGCGCCCAGACGTCCGAACGCGGCGTGGCCCGGCGGCCCCGCAGCAGCTCCGGCGCCATGTACGGGACCGTCCCGGCACCGGACGGAATCTCGCGCGCACAGGTCGTTTCGACGGTGTCCGGCCCGTCGTCTCCCGCCCGAATCGCGAGACCGAAGTCCAGCAGCGTCGCGTGTCCGTTTCCGGCGATCAGGATGTTCGAGCTCTTGAGATCCCGATGGACGATGCCGTGCCGGTGCGCGTGAGCCACGGCGTCGGTGATCTGCGCCGCATAGTGCCGCGCCGTCCCGAGCACACAACCCTTGCCCGCCGGGATTACTGCCGACAACGGCCTGCCCTCGACGTGCGCCATCACGATGTAGGGCTGGCCGTCGATCTCGCCCACCTCGTGGACGGCGCAGATCGACGGATGGCTGAGCGCCGCGCCGAGCTGCGCTTCCTGCAGCAGCCAGCGCTTCGCGTCGACGCCGGCGCGGCGATCGACCATCTTGATCGCGACGGTCCGCCGCCGCGCGCGATCGTGCGCGCGGTAGACGACGCCCATGCCGCCGGAGCCGATGAGCGCCTCGATCCGATACGGCCCCACGTCAGAGCCGATGCCGATTCTCTGGTCGCGTTCGATGAGCATGGATGCCGAGAAGACGGACGCGCGGAGCCGGTTTCCGCGGGTGAGAAAAGCCGAGCTGACGGCCGTCTCTCGCTTCGAAGGGAGACAGCACCATGACCACACGATCCGGACTTTTGACCGCCGTCGCCATCGCCGTCAGCCTCGCGGCCGGCGCGCCGGCCGCTCACGGATGGGGGGATGCGTCCAGGCTCACCTATCTCACGTTCAGCGGCCCGGTGGCGCTGCCAGGCGTAACCCTCACGGCCGGCACCTACGCGTTCGAGCTGGCCGACCCGCTCGGCGCGAGCAACATCGTGCTGGTGCGTAATCGCAACCGCACCGAGGTGTTCTTCCTCGGCTTCACGCGTCGTGTCGCGCGGCCGGCGTCGGTCCGCAGCGCGGTGACTTTCGGCGAATCGGCACGCGGCGAGCCGAAACCAATCGCGGTGTGGTATCCGCCGGAGATGACGGACGGACTGCAGTTCGTCTACCGGTAATGAGGTGTGTAGGACTGATGGGCCCATAGGGTGGGGTGGGTAGGGGCCGAGGGTCCTTCCCTACCAACCCCATGGGCCCGCACACCCACACACCTTCAGCGTCCGCCTGCGACGTCGATGAACGATCCCGTCGAGTACGACGCTTCGTCCGAGAGCAGCCAGAGGATGGCGCGGGCCACCTCGATCGCGTCGCCCCCGCGCTTCATCGGCAGCGTCGGCGCCAGGCGGTCGACGCGTCCGGGCTCGCCGCCGTCGGCGTGGATGTCCGTGTAGATGATGCCGGCGCGCACCGCGTTCACGCGGATGCCTTCAGCGGCCACCTCCCGGGCGAGGCCGATCGTCAGCGCGTCGAGCGCGGCTTTCGACGCGGCGTAGTCGACGTATTCACCCGGCGCGCCGAGCTGCGCCGCGCGCGACGACACGTTCACGATCGCGCCGCCGGCGCCGCCGCGCGCCGTGGACATCCGCCGCACCGCTTCACGCGCGCACAGAAAGGCGCCGCGCACGTTGGTTGCGAACACACGATCGATCCGCGCCGCGTCGATCTCGTCGACCCGCGCCTGGCGTTCGAGCCTTCCCGCGTTGTTGACGAGCGCGGTGACGCGGCCCAGCTGCGCGTCAACTGCCGTGAACAATCGCTCGACATCGGCTTCTGCGGCGACGTCGGCGCCGACCGCGACGGCGCGGCCGCCCGAGGCCGTAATCTCGCGGGCAACCCGTTCGGCGGCATCGCGCCTCGCGCGATAGTTGACGCACACGGCGTAGCCACGGACAGCCGCGAGGCATGCCGTGGCCGCACCAATTCCGCGGCTGCCGCCGGTGACGATCATGACGCCAGGCATGCCCTGGATCGTATTTCCGAACAGGAACAATCCCAAACGCCGACACGTCTGGCATAGACGTCGAGTGAACGCGTCGGTCCACGTCCGCCGCCTCACAAGACCTACGGCGCGTTCGAGGCGGTCAAAGGCGTCGACTTCGACATCTCGAAATCCTTGTTCGACGCGGCGAAGAATCCGCTCGAGTCGACATCACGGTCGGGCCGAAGCCGACCGACGAAGCCGAGATCATGTCCGTCGGCGATCCGCGACGATGCGGATCAGCACGTAGGCAGCAAGCACAGCTGCGACGACGAGTGCCAGGCGCGATGCGTGCGTGCGCACCGCACGTGCCACCTCCGGCCAGCGATCGCCGGCAAAGTAGCCGAGGCAGAGAAACACCGAGCACCAGAGAAGGCCGCCCGGATACGCGTATGCCGCAAACCGGTTGTACCCGAGAGAGCTGGATCCCGCGGCGATCGCTGTGACGTGCCGCACGCCGGGGATGAAGTAGCCGAATGTCAGCAGCCAGCCACCGAACTGGCGGAACAATTCCTGGGCGCGCTCGATCGCCTCGCGATGGCTTCGAAACCGCGCGTGGAGCACGGGAAGGCCGACCCATCGGCCGAGGGCGTAACTCATCGTGATGCCGGTCACGCAGCCCAGAAAGGCGGCCGCCACGGTACTCAGGAGGTTGAGACGGCCGCTCGCGATGAGCGCACCTGCGATCGTCAACAACAGTTCATCGGGAATCGGAACGCCGAAAATGCCAAACGCCTGCGCGAAGAACAGCAGCGGCGCGCCGAGCCGGATCAGCCAGTTGACGAGTTCGCGTTCCACGTCGCGATCAGCATGGCATGAAACGACGCATATCGTCCGGCTCGGCAGGCGGGCGGCAGGCCGGGGTGAATGGCTCCCTTGAATGAGGACCGATGCGACGCGAACGCGATCGGTTATCGGCCGACGAGCCCGGCGGCGATCCGCTCGGCGTCGCTGCGCGTGTAACTGCCGCTGATGACGGCCGACGTGGACATCGGCGCCCGCACCGTCGGCGCGAGCACAACCTCTCCGTCGAACAGGATCGCGAGCGGCCGCCCGAGGTGGTCCTGAGTGGCGCGACGCATCTTCACCGCGCCGTCGGCACTGAACGCGATCGCAATGCTGAACGTCGAGCCGCCGTCGCCCTCCACGGCGCGCGCCTGTACGATGTCGGCGTTGGTGACGACCGGCTCCGGGTGGAGATAGATCGTCCGGCCCGCGTCGGGAATCTTCACTTCGCGCAACCCGAGACCAGGCGTGTCTTCAGCGAGCCGCGCTTCGAATCGGACGGCGGCGATGACGTCGGTCGTTCCGCTCGACCAGAAGCGCGAGCCGACGACGACGAAGACGAAGACGAGCGCGACGACCGCGAACGGAGCCGACGCGGTCCTGAGCCACCGCGTGGAAGGCACGGCCCGCGCTGCGCTCGCGAGCACGGTCCGGCGGATCGCCTCGCGATCGGCCGCCGCCGGCGGCGGCTCGCGATGAAGCGGATCGGCGTCGCGCAGCATCTCGTCAACGGACTTCATGGCTTGTCTCCTGCGATCGGTTTCAGGACCCGGGCCAGGTCACGCCGTCCCCTCGACAGATGCCATCGAACGGTGATGGCGCTGACGCCGAGCAGCGACGCAATCGCCGCGATCGGCAACCCTTCGATCTCGTGCATCACCACGACCGCGCGGCGGCGCGGCGTCAGGATGTCGAGCGCCCGCCAGATGGTCGCGCGAGCTACGCAGGCGGCTTCGTGGTCGCGC
This sequence comes from Vicinamibacterales bacterium, assembly GCA_035259385.1. GTDB lineage: Bacteria > Acidobacteriota > Vicinamibacteria > Vicinamibacterales > CAVVIG01 > QHWK01. Next base: position 4,735 of record DATFWL010000166.1, read on the forward strand.
TGCGCCTGCGGACCACGCCATGCCTCCTCGTCGTACCGTCGGCGAACCGCCGCCTTTCTCCATTCGTCGCGTCGGATGTTGACGAGGACGCGCACCAGCCAGGCCTCCTCGGCCGTCGCGCCGGCCGGAACCGACCGCCGGGCGGACGCTGCTCTCAGGAAGGTCTCCTGCACGAGATCCGCCGCGGCGTCGGCGGTCGGAACGAGACGACGTGCCAGCCGATAGAGACGGTCGTAGTGGGCATCGAAGAGCGCGGACAACCGATCGGTCGAGTTGTCCGGCATTGGAATCGGCAGGGCGTCGGCCACCGGTAGCCCGTTCATATATCACTAAACGGCCGACCAGCCGTTTGTGTTGGCGGCCGGCTGGCGAGCCAAACGCGGCGGCGCGGATCTTCCCTGGCACGGCCATAATCGTCGAGGCGCGACTCTGCTTCGCGCGCTTCAGGTGACGTCATGATCAAACCCGATGCCCTCGACCGGCGGATGACGCGGCGGCACTTCGGTGCGACGCTGGGTTCCGCGATCGGCGCGCTCGCGTTCGGCGAGGCGTGCCTCGTTCAGACGCGAACCGGCGCCGAGGGCACGCAACTCACGGCGCGGCCGAAGGCCGGCGTCGCGGCGTCGCTCGAGAGCGGGCAACTCGGCCTCGGCAACGCCGAGCGCGACGGCGTCGTTCAGATCCCGTCGAAGATCCCGGACGGCCCGCTGCCGCTCCTGCTGTTCCTGCATGGCGCGACGCAGAGCGGCGCCGGCATGATGCGGCGCATCGGTCCCGCCGCGGATCAGGCGGGCGTCGCGGTGCTCGCGCCGGATTCGCGCGGCACCACCTGGGACGCGATTCGCGAACGATTCGGCGACGATGTCGCGTTCCTGAATCGCGCGCTGGAGCACGTCTTCGAGCGTCTGCCGGTCGATCCGGCGCGGCTCGCGATCGGCGGTTTCTCCGACGGCGCCTCGTACGCGCTCTCCCTCGGCCTCGCCAACGGCGAGCTTTTTCCGCGCATCGTCGCCTTCTCGCCCGGGTTCGTGCTCAGCACCGCAACCCATGGACGCCCGCGCGTGTTCGTCTCGCACGGCGTCGCCGATCCGATCCTGCCGATCGATCAGTGCAGCCGCGTCATCGTGCCGCGCCTGCGATCGATGGGACACGACGTGACGTTCCGTGAGTTCGAGGGGCGGCACGAGATGCCGGCGGACATCGTCCGCGACGGGCTGCGCTGGATGAGCGCGTAAGGATCCGCCGGACGAGCGCACACCGCGCAGTATCGAATGTCGATCGAGATCCGAGACGAGCGTCCCGACGATGCCGCGACGATCCGCGACGTCAAGCGACTCGCGTTCGGGCAGGATCAGGAAGCGAACATCGTCGACGCGCTGAGAGCGGCCGGCGGGTTGCTCCTGTCGCTGGTCGCGACGCTCGACGGCCGCATCGTCGGTCACGTCGCGTACTCGCCGGTCCTGGCACACGGAATCGGCGGCGCCGGGTTGGGTCCGGTTGCCGTTCTTCCCGATCACCAGCGCCAGGGCATCGGCAGCGCCCTCATCGAGCGCGGCAACGCGAGATTGCGCGACGCCGGCTGTCCTTTCATCGTCGTCGTCGGCCACCCGGACTACTACCCCCGATTCGGGTTCCGCCCGGCGTCCGGCTACGGCCTCACCTGCGAGTGGGAGGTGCCGGACAACGTGTTCATGGCGCTGGTACTCGACGAGTCGAGGATGCGCGGAGTGTCGGGGTGTGCGAGATACCGTCAGGAATTTTCGACGGTCGGGTGAGCGATCTCAGCGGCCGTTCGCGTCGAGCGCGCCGAGCATGCGCTTGAGCGCCACGTTTCGATAGCTCGTTTCCACCAGCGCGCCGACCGTGTCCCAGTGAAGGTCGCCGTCCACCCACACGCTGACCCACGAGCCTCGACCGTACGGCGTCGCGAAGAATTCTCGAGAACGCAGCGCCCGTTTGGCCTGTGCCGGTTTCAGCTTGAACGCCATCGACGGACGGCCCTTGATGATCTCGAACGCGCAGAACACCTTCCTGCCGGCGCGGAAGTTCGGGTGGCCCCACGCCGTGCGCTCGGAGGTTTCCGGGAGCGCCAGGCACAATCGTCGCGCGCGCCGGTACACCGGCCGTTCGAAGAGACGCCCTTCGTCCATCGCCCTTCGGCTGCTACTGTCCGCCCTTCAGCTGCGCGTAGACCATGCTCACGAACCGATCGGCGCTGGTCCCGGCGGAGCCGGCGGGCAGGAGGCCGCCGGGCACCTTCGCGTCATACGAGGCGGTCACCTTCGCGGCGAGCACGTCCTGCAGCGTCTTGCCCTGCGCGATCAACTGCTGCACCTTGTTCTGCACGTCGAGGATCATGTCGCGATAGGGCACGATGTCGGTGCGATTGATGTAGGTTCCGTGGCCGGGAATGAGCCTGGTGCTCGGACCGGCGATCTTCATCGTCAGCTCGAGGCCGTCGAGCGCCCCCTTCAACGACCCGCCGTTCGCGGTGTCGATGAACGGGTAGCCGAAGTTGCGGTAGAAGTCGCCGATCATGATCACGTCGGCGTTCACGAACCTGATGATCGTGTCGCCGCCGGTGTGCGCGGCGCGGACCGGGATCAGCTCGATCGTCTCGCCGTTCATCCGCAGCCGCACCGGATCGCCCAGGCCGTAGGTGAGCACCGGCAGCCGCGCCGGATCGCGGCCGGCCGCTGACTGCGCGTTCGCGCCCTGGCGCGCCATCCCTTCGCGCAGCTCTTCGCGCGCGAGCAGCAGCGCCCCGAGCTTCGCAAACGTCGCATTGCCGGCGGTGTGATCGCCGTGAATGTGGGTGTTGACGAGGAACCGGATCGGACCCGGATCGATGCGCCTGACCGCCGCGAGCACCTTGTCGCCGATCTGGAGATACTGCGCGTCGACCATGAAGATCCCGTCCGGCCCGGCGAGCACGCCGATCCGTCCGCCGGCGCCGTCCGGATGTCCGGGGTCGACGCCTTCCGATCCCGACAGCATGTAGAGATTCGGCGCGAGCTTGTCGGTCTTGATCTCGATCTTGTCGTATTGAATCGCGCCCTGCGCGCCGGCGATCGCGGACCATCCCGATGCGGCCAGCAGCGCGAGGAACAGGTGGGCGGCTCGGGTCATCGATCGCGCTCCTTCGCCTCCGGATCGATCCGCGAGGCGGCTGCCGGACGGTCGCCGGAAAACGACGAATTATACGGCGGAGCGCGGTGCGCGACTGATCGACACTTCGGCGCCGGCGTAGGCGGCTTTGCCGGCCTTGCTCTTCAAGTAGTCGATCCCCGGCGCCATGGCGTCGCGCCACGCGGCGACGGCAACCGGGCCGGCGGGATCGCGCTCGCCGACCGCTTCGAGCACGGCGTCGCGGAAGAGATCGAACTGCGCCGGCGCGAACCCCGCGTGGGTGCGCGCGATGCCGCTCAGAATCGTCGGCTCGCCGCGCTCGGCGGCGGTCCTGAACGACAGCAGCAGCCACAGCGCGTCGCGCAGCACCTGGTACTGCTGCTCCATCGGCCGCCCGATGAACATCTGGCGAATCTCGGCCACCTCGAACAGCTTCGCGTACAGCGTCTCATAGAAGCGATCGTCCTGCGCGCAGCGGCGATAGCTCGCCTTGGCCGCTTCGACGCAGGGCAGCGTGGTACGCTCGGCACGAAGGACGTCGATGAGCTCCGGCAGCGACGTCCAGCGATCCGCCGGGCGCACGTTGAGCATCCGCATGATCGCATCGGAGACGTGTGGATCGCATTCGGGGACGAATTCCTTCAGCGGACGGGGAGCGAGCAGCGCGCGCGCCGTCGCCGGCTGCAGCAGCGACGACCACGTGGATTCCGATCCGCGCACCGGCGGCGCGCCGGCGATTGCTTCGTAGGCCAGCAGCCCGAGCTGGTATTGATCCGTCTTCTCGTCGATGACCGCGCTTTCGCGGTGTTCCGGCGCCGACGACAGGAACTCGTCGAGCGACAGGCGCCGCTCGGCAATCGACAGCGACGGCGCCGAACGCAGCGAGGACAGCGTCCGGAACCCGGAGACGATCGGCTCGTTCTCACGATCGAAGCGAATCTCACATGGGCGGATCCGGCCGTGGACACATTCCTTGCCGTGCGCGTAGGCAAGCGTGCCGGCCAGCTTGATGGTCAGATCGATCGCGTCGGCGATCGCCATCCGACCCGCGGACAGCCGCTTGTCGAGCGTGTCGTCGCCGACCGCCGGCGTGACGATGAAGTGCGGCAGCTTGTTCGCCTGCGAAAACAGCAGGGTGAGGATGTTGCGGTGCGTCAGCCTCGAGGCACTGCGGACGTACTTGTCGTAGCCGGGCGAGTCCTGCGAGAGCGGCGTGTTGAGCACCTTGATGATCACCGTCTTGTCGAGCAGCTGGTCGCGCGCCCTGAAGCAGCGCGCGAACTCGCCTTCACCGATCGGTTCCTCGATGTCGTAGACCGACGGGAGATCGAGCTTCGGAATGCTTTCGAGGCAGGCGATGGTGTGCGCGACGGTCTCCGGGTCTGGCGTCTTCGCGGCCAGCTCGTTGCCAATCTTCAGGCAGATTGCGACCATCGCTTCTTCCTGCTGCTCCGGCGTCAGCAGCGAGAGCGGCTTGTCGGGCGGACGCGCCCACTGAAACTTCTCGAGGTAGGTGCCCTGGTAGTTGGTGGCTCTCACCGGCACGAGGAACAGGCGCAGGCCGTTGCGGATGTAGCCGGCGAGCAGGTCGCGCAGCTCCACCTGCTGGATGAACGGCGAGATCATGAAGTCCTGGCTCACCAGGACGAGCGCGGCCGTCGCCAGCTGGAGCTGCTCGAGAATCGTCTTCTGCCACTCGTCGCCGGGCTCGATCGCCGCGTCGGAGAAGATCGTCACCGACTCCTTCAGCCGGTCCGTCTGCAGAAACTTCGAGAACTGCTCGCGGTACTTCTGATCGGTGTGGCTGTAGCAGATGAACAGCGTCGGTTTGTGCGAGTCAGGCACGCATCTCTCTCCCGCGTGAAAAAAGGAGCCACGGGACGGGCGCCGCCACCACGGCCGTCCCGAATAGTAACGCCGCGGGCCGGCTGAATCGAACGCGTGTCGCCAGGGTGCGGTCGAGTGCGTTCGCTGCGCAGGGCTGCGCGCGGCGAACGGCGCCGCGGAGGGTCCGGACGTCAGGGATTCATGGCACCGCGACGGCGGGGCGTGCTCGTCACTCGGGCAGGAATGCCGCCTGCTCGCGCAGCATCGCGATGCCGTCGGCAAGACCCGGGAGATCGACGCCCGCGTCGCGCAGCGCCGCCAGGCTGTCGGCAAAGGTGTTCACCTGCCAGCCGTGGCCGGCCTGCTCGACGCCTTTCGAGGCCGTGTCGAGAAAGGCCGCTTTGTCGCCCGCGTACAGCCTGATCTCGGCGAGATCGAAAAAGCTCCACGGCGGATCGTACGGGGGGTCGGTGGCGACCTGCGCGCGCAGCGACTTCTCGGCGCGGTTGATCAGGAAGCGATGCTTGGCGTCGATCTCCAGCTTTCCTTTCAGCTGCGCGTCGAGCTTGATCGCGTTCAGCAGCGGGTAGGAATGGCCGCGCGAGACCTCGACCGCGCGCTCGTATTCGGCGAGCGCCTCCTGGGCCTTGCCTTCACGCTTCAGCGCGCCGCCGAGCGACGCGTGCGCATCGTAGTCGTCGGGGTTGAGCTCGATCGCCTTGCGCAGCGCGTCGATGCCGTTGGGCATCCCTGCCGGCTTCCCGGCCTTCTGATACAGCTTGTTCTCGGCGATGCCCTTCTCCCGCCAGCCTTCCGCGTAGGTGGGCGCGATGCCGATCGCCTTGGTGAACTGCTCCAGCGCGTCGGGCCATTTGCCCTGGTCCTTGAGGAGGAGCCCGACCCGCAAATACAGCAGGTTGTTGCCGGGATCGGCCGCGAGCGCCTTGCGATAGGCGACGATCGCCCCGGCCTTGTCGCCGACGCGAATCGCGTTCTCCGCGTCGCGCAGATCGCTCTCGATGAACGATCGCTGCTCGCGCTGCACGATGAGCGCGCGCTGCACCGGACTGTCGATCTTGTTCTGATCGAGCGACTCGGTCAGCACTTTCGCGATGAGGTCGCGCGAGTCCTTGGCGTGATCCTCGGGTTCGTATTCGTACGGGAAGGCCTTGATCTGACTGATGTCGAACGGAATCTTCGCTGCCGGCTGCCGGAAGATCACGGTGCCCGACTGGCGGGCGCGGTGACGCACGCCGAGCTCGTAGAGCACGTTCGCGTTGAGGCCTGAGATGTCGGTGAGCGCGACCCGCGAGTACTCGAGATACTCGAACATCTCCTGGCTGATGTCGCCGGCGAAGAAGTCCTTGTCGGTCCGCCGCGGCTCCAGGGCGCCGCCTTCCGGGAGACGCGCCTGCCTGATCGCCGGCTCGAACACCTGACCGTAGATGGTGTCGAAATTCACCATCCGGCGCTCGCCTTTGTCGTCGGTGACCTCCTTCTCACCGAACGGCATGATCACGAAACAGATCTTCAGGTAGTCGGTTGGCATGGCGTGAGACTGTACATCACGGCGGCGCGACCCGCGAACGGTCCTCGGTCAACGTGAGAAATCGCCCGAGGGCCCGCTCCGGGCACCGAACCGGCCGGCGTACCAGACCGCCGTCACCATGCCGAGCAGGACGAGCGGCGCGAGCGCATAGCCGATCGCATGCATGACGACGATGTCGACGATCACGGCGCCGACCATCGTGCAGGCCAGCAGCGCCGCCCCGATCGTCAGCGTCCACCTCGTCAGCATCAGCAGCGCGCCGGCGATCTGCATCGCGCCGGTGAAGTAGCGAAACCACTGTCCCCAGCCGATCCGCTCGAAGATCTTGAACCAGTCGCCGTGCGGGTTGTCGTTGAACTTCGTGCCGCCGATGATCAGGAACGCGAGCACCAGCGCCACACGGGGCAGCCACAGCGTGAAGACGTCGATCGGGCCGCGCCGCTCCTCGACGACGAATTTCAGGTCAGGCGCAGACGGCATGAGGGCGCCCCGGTCATTCCTGGCGCAGCGCCTGCATCGGGTCGATGCGCGCGCTGCGGCGCGCCGGCAGGTAGCAGGCGACGAGCGACGCGATCCCGAGCACCGCAAACACTGCGGCGTAGGTGCGCACGTCGGTCGGCGTCACCCCGAAGAGCAGCGACCGCAGGCCTGTCGCCGTCGCCAGGCTGATCGCGCAGCCGATCGCCAGCCCGGCGCCCGTCAGCCGCAGACCTTCGCGCACGACCGACGCGAGGATGTCGCCGGTCGACGCGCCGAGCGCCATGCGGACGCCGAAGTCGCGAATCCGGCGGCGCATGGTGAACGTCACCGCCGCGTACTGACCGATCGTCGCGATCACCAGCGAACCGACCGCGAACGACGTCAGCAGCACCGCGAGCGCGTGAATCGGCCACGTCAAACTGGCGAGCTGCTCGTCCATCGTCCGCAGGTAGACGATCGGTGCTCGATCGTCGAGGGCGCGCAAGGTGCGGCTCACCGCCGGCACGATCTCATCCCGCGCTCCCGAGAAGCGCACGTACAGCGTGACCTCCTCCGGCGGAGGCGGTGCGTGGCGCGCCGAAACGAACAGGAAGTTCGGATCGTTCGACCGGCGATAGCCGCTGTAGAAAGCGTTCGGCGCGACGCCGGCGATGACCAGCGGCTCCGGCGACGATCGGACGCGGAGCAGCCGTCCGACAGCCGGCTGTCCGGGCCACAGCGTCGACGCGAGCCGTTCGTTGACGATGGCGGGGATGCCGCCGCCCCCCGCGCCGGTCGCGTCGAGATCCCTGCCGGCGAGCAGCGCCACGCCGAGCGCCCGGAAGTACCCGGGGCCGACCTCGTTGCGCTCGGCAATCGCCGGCCGATTGCCGGCCGCGACGCTGATCGGTTCCGGTGGCCAGAAAGCCTGCACCGGCCGGCGCGCGTAGGTCACCGCCGTGACGCCGCGGACGACCTGCAGCCGATCCAGCATCGCGTCGAGCAGCGTCCCGTTCGCCTGCTTCGTCGGGGCGGCCGCCTTGGTGTTGATCGTGACGAGCAGCAGTTGGTCGCGGTTGAATCCCAGATCAGACGAGGTCAGCACCGACAGCGATCGATAGGCGAGCCCCGCCGTGGTCAGCAGCAGCACCGAGAAGGCGAGCTGCAGCACGACGAGCCCGTTGGACACGCTCGATCGTCCGGGCACGACGCCCTGTTCGCCGGCTTTGAGCAGCGGCTGGAGATCCTGGCGGCACGTGCGCAGCGCCGGCGCGGCGCTGACGATGGCGATGCCGGCGAGCGCGAGCAGCATCGCGTAGCCGAGCACCTGCCAGTCGGGCGTGAAGTCGAAGGCGACGCGCGATCCGTTGGTGTCGAACGGCTGCATCAGACGCGGCAGCGTGCGCGTCGTCCAGGAGGCGAAGACCGCCGCCGCCGCCCAGGCCGCGCCGCCAATCGCGAGCGCCTCGGCGACGAAGATGCGCACGATGCGAAGGCGCGAGGCGCCGAAGGACTGCCGCACGGCCATCTCGCGCGCGCGGACGACCGCCCGGGCGAGCATCAGGTTGGCAACGTTGGCGCACACGATCAACAGCGTCAGCACGGTGATGATCTGGAACATCGCCAGAAACCAGGGACCGCGCTGCGCCACCAGGCTGTCGCCGGCGGCGGTCGCCGAGTACGGGAACAGCTCGATCGTCCGGCTGCGCGCCGTGTCGCCAGGCACGCGCGGCAGCTGTGCCGCGATCGTGGCGAGTTCGGCCTGCGCTTCGGACAGCGAGACCCCCGGCGCGAGGCGGCCGATGGTCACGAAGAACGGCGACAGCGGATCGGCGAGCGCGACGCGGCGCTGATCCAGTTGCGCGTAGGCGACAACCGGCAGCCACACATCCGAGCCTTCTCCGAACAGGACGCCGCGAAACGGCGCCGGCACCACGCCGACAATCGTCGCGACGTGGCCGTTGACGATCATCGTCCTGCCGACGGCGTCAGCCGATCCGGCGAAGCGCTCGCGCCAGAGGCGTTCGCTGATCACCGCCACGAGGCCCGAGGCGTCGAGCCGTTCTTCACTCTCGCGGAAGGTGCGGCCGATCATGGGGCGGATCGCCAGCGTCTCGAAGTAATTCGTCGTCACGGTGGCGGCCTGAATCGCGTAGCTTCCGTCGGCCGTCGTCAGGATGGAGCGCTGGAAATCGAATGCGAACATCGGCCGTACGGTCCGGCTGGCGCCGGCCACCTGCAGGTAGTGCGGAAAGCTGCCGCCCGGGTGCTCTTCGCCGTCGGTCACCCAGCCGACCGTCACCAGTCGACCGGCGGCGACGCCGGGTGCCGGCTTGGCGAGGATGCCGTGGACCATCGAGAAGATGGTGGTGTTGCCGCCGATGACGAGCGCAATGAGGAGGATCGCCGACGCGCTCAGAGCGGGCGCGCGCCACAGCACGCGTGCGCCGATCTGCAGATCGGCGGCGAGCTGTTCGACGCCAGTCCACGTCCACACCGATCGGGTTTCCTCCTTGGCAAGCGTCCGGTTGCCGGAGTCGATCAGTGCGCCCCGCCTTGCCACGTGTGGCGGCTCGCCGCGCTCGATTCGCGCCTGGATCGCGAGGCGCAGGTGCGATTCGAGTTCCTCGTCGATCTCTGCGTCCCGCTGCCGCCGGAACCACGCGGACCACCGCATGGCTAGCCCTCCTGTCCACGCGCGCGCATCAGCGCCTGCACGGCGTCCACCAGCTGATTCCATCGCGACTGTTCGCGGGCGAGGTGCCGCCTGCCGGCGGGCGTGAGCCGGTAGTACTTCGCCCGCTGCTTGTTGTCCGACGTCTTCCACTCGGCGCGCACGAGCCGCTTTTTCTCGAGGCGGTGGAGCGCGGGATACAGCGAGCCCGTTTCCACACGGAAGGCGTCGTTGGACGCCGCGCGGATCGCCTGGCCGATGCTGTAGCCGTGCGCCGGCCCCCAGCGCAGCGTCTGCAGGATCAGCATGTCGAGAGTGCCCTGCAGCAGGTCGCTGCGGGCCGCGTCGCGGTCGCTCATGGCTGTAGGCAATCTACATCCATGGCTGTAGTTTGTCTACATCCAGGGATCACGGTCCGGCTCGAGCCAAACACGGCCGCAGCCCGAAGGCGCGCGACGGTTTCAGCCGAGCGCTGCTTCCTCATCAAAAATCCGCCATGCTAGGACCGTGTGGCGCTATCTCTGGCCGCTCGCACAGGCGGCGGCGGGCGCCCGCGTCGCCGTCGCCGGCGCGCGGGTGCGCGTGCCCGGGCCGCTGCGCATTCGGTTGTCGGTCGTCGCTGGAAACGTCCGGCTGCATCGGCTGATCGACCGTGCCGTCCGGCCGGGCGCGACCGTCGTCGACGTTGGCGCGAACGTCGGATACAACACGGTCTATGCGTCCCGGCGCGTGGGCGCGGCCGGCAGGGTCGTCGCCGTCGAGCCGGCCGCGGACAACGCTCGCATGCTGCGCGAGAACGTCGCCGCCAACGCCCTCGACAACGTCGTCGTGCACGCGGTCGCAGCCGGACGATCGCGCGGCGTTCGCGACCTCTATCTGCGCGGCGATGTCAGCGCGGTCAACAGCTTCTTCCAGGAGAGCGTGTACGCGTCGGTCACCGGCGTCGAGAAGGTCACCGTCGTTCCGCTGGACGACCTGGTCGAGGGAGCCGACCTGGTGAAGATCGACGTCGAAGGCGCAGAGCTCGACGTGCTCGCCGGGATGCCGCGGCTTCTCCGCGTGCCGCGGCTGCAGCTGATCGTCGAATGGCACCCCCGCCTGCAGGAAGCGGCGGGCTACGAGGCGGACGCGCTGCCGCGATTCTTCCTCGGGCGCGGCTTCACGCTGCAGGCCGCCTCGCACACGCGAATCACGCCGCTCACAGCGGCGGACATCGCTGCCGCGGCCGGGCGTTTGCGCCGCAGCGGACGCCCGGTCGAGCTCGTCGCCCGACGCTGACGCTTTTGCTGACAGCCGCGTAATCTAAAGTCTTCGCGCCAGGAAGACCGTGACGCCCGGCGTGAGCGATGCTGCGCGGAGGCTTCAGCCGAGCGTCGTCAACTGCTGCGGAGCGCTTGCATCGGATCGGCGTGCGTCGAGCGGCCCGCGGCCAGCAGCGATGCGGCGACGGGTGCCAGCAGCATGACGAGCGCCCCGCTCGTGAACGACAGCGGATCGATCTGGCTGACGCCGAAGGTGAGCGATGTCAGCGCTCGCGTGCCGGCGGCGGCGGCCAGCGTCCCCAGCGCGAGGCCCGCCAGGACCGGCACCGCTGTCTGCGCGACCACCATCCGGACGATGCGAAGGCGCGTCGCGCCCAGCGCGCGCCGAATCGCGATTTCCCGTGCCCGCAGCGCGACCGAGTAGGAGGCCACGCCGTACACACCGACCGTCGACAGCATCAGCGCCAGCGATCCGAACATCGCGAGCAGCCGCGCGCCGATCCGCCGCGCGACCAGCACGTCGTCCACGATCTGCTCGCCGACGCGCACGCGTTGCGGGCGAAGATCGGCATCGACCGCCGCGACGGCGGCCACCGCGTCAGCCGCGATCGCCGCGGCGTCGGATCGCGCCTTGACGTACAGCGCGATCTGGCGCACCGGATGCTGGCGCAGCGGAAAGTAGATGCTCGGCTGCGGCGCCTCGCCGAGCGCGCTCACCGTAACCGTGTTCACGACGCCGACGACGGTGACGTCCCACGCCTGCAGCAGAAAGCGCAGGCGTTGGCCGATCGGATCAGCGCCGGGCCACATCAGGCGCGCAGCCGTGTCGTTGACGATCGCGACCATCGGCGCCCTGGCGCCGTCGCGATCGGTGAAGTCGCGTCCTCGCTCGAGCCGCATGCCTGCCGCCGCAAAGAATCCCGGCGCCACGCTGAAGGTGGTGTTCAGGCGGCCGCTCGACGGATCCGACATGTCCGCCCCGGCCGCGAACGTCGTCCGTCGGAAGCCGCCGCGAAGCGGCGCGCTGTCCGCCGCGCTCGCAGACTCGACACCCGGGTTGGCGCGCACGCGATCGAGCACCGAGGCAACCACCTGCTGCGCGCGCGAATCGTCGTATCCGCGCGCCGCCAGGTCGAGGCTCACCACGACCTCCCGCGCCACTTCGAATCCGAGGTCGGCCGCCTGGGCATTCAGCAGGCTGCGAACGAACAGCACGGCGACGACCACCGCGACATAGGAGAGTGCGGTCTGCGCGACGACGACGCTGCGGACGGCGAGGGCCTGCCGGGGCAGCGGCAGCGTGGCGTTGTCCAGCGTCGCGGCCGCGTCGGCCTGCGACGCCCGCAGCGCAGGCACGAGGCCGAACGCGGCCGTCGCCGCCACCGACACGATCAGCGTGAACGCGAGAACGCGATCGTCGACGGCAAACGGCAGGTCCGGCCGCAGCGCCGTCGGGATGAACCGCAACAACGCCAGCCGGCCGCCGTACGCGCACAGCAGCGACATAGCGCCGGCCGCCGCCGACAGGAGAAGGGCTTCGGTCAACTGTTGAGCGGCGAGGCGACGGCGCGACGCGCCGAGCGCCATGCGCACGCTGAACTCGCGCTGGCGCTCGGTCGCGCGGCCGAGCAGCAGGTTCGCGACGTTCGCGCACGCGATCAGCAGCACGACGCCGACGACCGCCGACAGCATCCATCCCGCCAGCAGGTAGGTGCGCCGCTGCGCAGGCGGGACGATCGTGTGATCGAGCGGCACCGCCATGAAACTGCGCCCGGCGTTTTCCGGGAACTCGCCCGCCAGGGCGCGCCCGAGCACGCGAAGCGACGCATCCGCCTCCGCCACCGGGATGCCCGGTCTGAGCCGCGCGACCATCGTGCAGACGCGAGCGGCGCGCAGCGTGAACCACTCGCGAAGGTTTCCCGTGAGCACGCGATCGTGCGCCGACAGCGGCACCCACAGGTCCGCGCTGCCGAGCGCGCCGACGTCCCGGAAGTCCGGCGGCGCGATGCCGACAACGACGAATGTCTGCCCGTTCAGTCGAACCAGTGTGCCGACCGCGCTGCGGCTGCCGCCGAACCTGCTGCGCCACAGCGAATCGCTCAGCACGACCGGCGGCGTGGATGCCGACCGCACATCGTCGTCCGGCGTGATCGTCCGGCCGAGTTGCGCCCTCACGCCGAGCACCGCGAAATGACCTCCGCTCACGAGATGCAGCAGCGCGGAGGCGGTCGCGTTCCCGATCTCGACGCCGATTCCGGTGTCGACGACGATTGACACGCCGGAAAAGACGTCGTTCCGCTGTTGCACCTCGACGGCATTGGGAAACGACGTCGTCTGGTACTCCGACACGTCGCCGGACCGGTTGACGGTCGTCGAATACACGATCACGACGTGAGACGCGTCGGCGACCGGGAGCCGGGGCAGGAGCATCTCCTTCACGAACGTGAAGATGATGGCGTTCGCGCCGATGCCGAGCGTCAGCGACAGGAGTGCCGCCGCACCGGTTCCGGGAAACTTCCTCCACACGCGCGCGGCGAAACGAAGGTCGCTGAGCAGCATCTCGTCACCCTGACGCCAGGTGAGCATATAGCGACCGCTCACCTGGACTGTCAAGGCGCGTTGCTACTGGACGCGCGCCGGCGCGAGGCTGACGTCGGGAAGGAAGTCGAAGGTGACCGACGCCGTCGGCGACACCACCACGTACGAACTCATCTGGAAGCTGAGGCGTCCGCTCGCGGAGCCGATCGCGCTCAGCGGGACGACCGCCTGCATGCCGTCGCTCAGGATAGCGATCGACGCCGAGCCGGCATCCACGAAGCAACTCTGTCGCGCTGCGCAGCCCGGCTCGTCCGCCCGCACGATCGTCGTCCTGCCCGCGCCGGGAAAGAAATCCAGTCCGAAGTCGGCGCCAAGTCCGTTCTGCTGCCGGATGCCGGTCGCCGGATTCTGATCCGTGTCGAACAACGCGACCACGCGCGTCGTCTGCCGATCGAAGGTGCCCGGCGCTAAAGAGACGACCAGCGTCAGGTTGCCGTTCTCGACGGTGGCTGTCGCGCGCACGAGATCGGGCGGCACCGGAACGCGCGCATCCGGCACGGTGTCGCCGATCGGATCGGTGACGTCGGCGCGGAGCATCGGAGCTGGCGTCGGCGTCGAAGGCGGTGTCGCCGAGCTTCCGCAACCGCAGGCGCCGGCGATCGCCGCTGCCGCACAGGTGCGCCGCGCCATCCGCGTCACCGCCGACCACGTCATCCCGATGGTTTCTTTATGCCTCATCTCATCTTTTCCTCGTCCGGGGTCGGGGGAACTGCATCTGGGTCTGAAACGACGAACCGTTCGACACCGAACGGATTGGCGCGACGCGATTTGAAGGCGCGCGGCACGTCGAGAGCGGACGCGACAGCTGTGCCAGAATCGCTGCGTGAATCACGCTCTCGAATGGACCGGTGATCGCCTGGCGCTCGTCACCGGATCCAGTCGCGGCATCGGCTCGGCCGTCGCTGCGCGGTTGATCGAGCGATTCTCAGTTAGGAGCTTCCGCGACTTCGCCGCGAGCGGAGCGCTCGTGCCGCCGAGCGCACCCGCCTCGGAGATCGTGAGCTTCCTCGAAAGCGACGACCAACCCCGGTTCGCCGAGCGGCGGCTCAATCGCCCGGCCTCGACCTAGCGGCCGCCACTGGTCTCAGGCGGACGGCTTCGGCCTCACCGCGTTCGGCAACGCCAGACGATTGTCGCGCGTCACGTAGCTGATCTGCAGGTTGTAGCCGTTCGGCGTCGTCGTGTGATAGCTCTTGAACGCCGCGGTATGGATCTCGTCGGGCACCCACGTGCCATCAGGTCCCTTGTGCCGGCTCGACGTGTCGATCTGCGCGCGAAGACCACGCTTTTCGAGCTCCGCTTTCACGCCGTCGGTGTCCCATGGCTGGATGCCGAACGAGATGTGATCGATGCCGAGGCGCGATCGTCCGCCGCCCTTGCCGAAGTTCGGATCGAGCGGGTTCCCGCCGCGGATGATGATGTCGCCGATCTCGCCGATGAGGCACTCGTTCTGGCTGCCCTCATCGTAGGTGCCCTTCCAGCCGAGCAGGTTGCAGTAGAACGAGGTGCTCTTCTTGTAGTCGGCCGCGCCGAACGAGAAGTGGTCGAGCCACACCGTCTTCCATCCGGTGGCAGCGAACGGTGCCGGCTCGGACAGGCTGGCCGCCGGCGGGGTCATGCGCCGGCGCTTCGCGAAGTTGCCGTTGCTGATCTGCAGATCGAAGCCGTCAGGATCCTTCACGCGGAAGCTTTCGAATCCGGTGCCGTCGTTGGCGGCGATCGGATCGAGACCGCGCTTGCGGAGCTCGGCTTCCACGGTCTTCGCGTTCCACGGCTCGATCCCGAAGCAGAACGATTCGACGACGGCGCGCACCGGTATGGCCGGTCCAGAGCGCCCGCGCGCCTCCTCGGAGGGCGCAGCGGCGCGGCCTGCGCCGAACGACTCGGCCGGCGCCTGCCTGAAGATCACCGATCCCCAGGTGCCGAGATCGAGCACCGCCTGCTTGCCGTCGTCGCTGCGCAGCGTCCATCCCATCAGGGCGATGTAGAAGGCCGCCTCCTTCTTGTAGTCGGCGACGCGGAAGGTGAGGTGCTCGAGCGACGTGGTCTTCCAGCCGGTCGGATCGAAGACCGGCTTGATGTCGCTGGTGTCGCACGCCGGGCTGCCGAACGTGAGCATGCATCGGCCCTGCGCGAGCGCCGACAGCGGCGCACCAACGCTCGCCGCCCCGATCGCCTGCAGCAGCCGACGACGTGACAGTGTGCGATGAATCATTGTCCGTCCCCTTCGTCGCCCTCCGGCTGTGTCGCGTGTGCCGCGTCCCGGAACGCTTCAGTGGACGTGTAGTGTAAGCCATCGCGGCGGATCACGCCTGCCGCAGAATCGCCAGCGGACTCAGCCGAAGCACGCGAGAAGCCGGAACGGCGGCGGCGACACCAGCCGTCGCAACGATCAATCCGACGGCGGCGACGACGACGCGCGCGTCAAATCCGGCCGCCTCGGGCAGCATCGACGTGACCAGACGGCTTGCCACGACGGCCAGCACGACGCCGACCATCGTTCCCGCGAGCACCACCTGAAGCTGGTGCAGCACGACGTGCCGCCACAGGTCACTGCCTTCGCAGCCGAGCGCCAGGCGAACGCCGAACTCCGGCATCCGCTCGACGATGGTGCGCGCCGTGACGCCGGCGATGCCGATCGCGCCGAGCAGCAGTCCGACCATCGCGAGACCGAGCATGAGCGTCGTCCGGAACGTCTGCGGCGCCAGCGACGCCGACAGAAAGGTGTCCATCGACTGAATTCGATCCAGCGCGAGCATCGGATCCTCGGCGCGCACGGCGGCGCGCAGCGGCTGCGCGGCCGTTTCCGGATCCCCTGCAGTCCTCAGCAGGAGGCCCATGGGAAATGCGACGTTTGCGGTCTGCGTCCAGGCCGCATACAGCGTCGGGGCCGGCGGCTGCAGCAGATCGACGTCGCTCACATCGTCGACGATGCCGACGACGGTCATCCACGCGGTGCCGCGTTTCAGACGCCGTCCGACTGGATCGACCCCCGGCCAGTACCGATCGGCGAACGACTGACTAATCACCGCCGCCAGCGGCGTCGACAGCGAATCGCTCCTGTCGAAGACGCGGCCCCGACGCACGCGAATGCGCAGCGTTTCGAAATAGCGCGCGCTGACGCGTCGGAACTGCACCGTGTGGCCGGATCCGTCGGCGGTCGGCTGATCCTCGATTTCGACGAGGGTCAGGTATGCGAAGCCGGGCGTGAACCGGTTCATCGTCGCCCCGGAGTGCGTGACGCCTGGAATCGCGGCGAGCCGATCGAAGATGCGCTCCATCGCGGCAACGCGCTCCGGGCCGTTCGCGTACCGTGACGGCGGAAGCTGCAGCTGCGCGGTGAGCACGTTCGAAGGGTCGTATCCGACCGCGAGGCTCGACGTGCGGAAGTACGCGCGGAGGAGCACGCCACCCGAGACGAGCAATGCCACGCACAACGCCGTCTGCCCGATCAGGAGCGCCGTCCGCCAGCGCTGCCGGGCCCGCGAACCGGTGGAACGCAACGTGACGAACGCCATCGGCGCGTCCGAGGCATTCAGCGCGGGCGCGAGGCCGGCAGCCAGCGACGACACCACGGCGCATCCCGCGGCGAACAGCGCGACGCGCCAGTCCATCGTCACCTCGCCCAGCACCTGGGTCGTCGCCGGCGCGATCGCCAGCAGCGCCGGCAGCAGCTGGTTGCCGAGCACAATCGCCAGCGCTGCGCCGATCGCGTTGACGATCGCGATCTCCAGCAGGACCAGCCGCGCGACCGACCATCGCGTCGCACCAATCGCGCGGCGGAGCGAGAGCTCGCCGCCGCGCGACGTCACGTGCGCGAGCGTCAGGCTCGCGATGTTGCAGGACGCGATCAGCAGCAGGACGAGCACCGCGCAGAAGAGCACCGCGAGCGGAGCGCGAAAGTTGCCGTACTGCCACTGGCGGAAGGTGAGCAGACCGGCCGACCAGCCCTGGTGCGTCCGCGGCAGCTCGCGGGCTATGTCGCGGAAGATGTCGCGAATCTCCGCGTCCGCCTGCGCGAAGCTGACGCCGTCGGCGAGCGCGGCGATCGTCACGATATTGGTGACCGCCTGATCCGGCGGAGCGGTGGTCGTGATGCCGAGCGGCGTCCAGAGCTCCGCGGCGAGGAACTGCAGCGGAAACCGCGCTGGCATCACGCCAATCACGGTGTACGGCTCGCCGTCCAGCCGCACGCTTCGCCCGACGATGGCCGGATCGCCGCCGAAGCGGCGCTGCCAGGCGCCGTAACTCAGCACGATCAGACGATCCTTGCGCGTCTCTTCTTCGTCGGTGAAGATGCGGCCGAGTACAGGCGCTTCAGTCGAGAGCCGCAGCATCTCCGCGTTGAGGGGTGCGGTGCTGACCACGACCGGTTCGTCGCCGGCGCTCAGCACACGCTCGGTCGTGGTGAACGCCGCGACGTGCGTCAGCGTGCGGCTGCGTTCCCGGAAGCGGACGAGGTCGATCGCGTGCAGAGGGTTGCGATTCGCCGGATCGGAGACGCCCGGCGGCATCAGGTAGATGTTCACCGTCCGCTCGCCGCTCTTCAGCCGAATCGGGCGAAACAACGTGGCGTTGATGGCGGCAAACAGTGCGGCGTTGACGCCGATGACGAGCGCCAGCGTGCCGATGCTGGCACAGGCATAGGCGGGACGGCGGAGGACGCTGCGAACGGCCTGACGAAGCTCGAACATGCGCTCAAGCATAGAGGGCGGCCGGACGCCCCTCTATCGCATATTGCTCATCACAAGATGCAGCATTCTCACGGAACCAGCGTGCCGCCCGTTCCGTTTTACCGGTTCGCACGTTCTGAACGCTGTGGTGCGCCGCGCTGCGCGCGACGATCACCCGCTGCGTGCTTCACGAGGGCGACGCACAGCCGCCGCGCAGTGCACAAGGATTCCGAGTACGAGCGCAAGGGCGTGAAAAACCAGTGGCGGACGACGATCGTTCGGCGCTACGCTGCCGCCGTCAGCACCAAGTCCATCGGGGTGGCGCGCCGGCCCGCAGGCACGGCCGGCGTTGAGGGACCGCGTGCGGGAGAGCGTTCGATGAGACTGTTTACTGCGATCGCGTGTGGCATGGTGGCCGTTGTCGCGCTGACAGCATGTTCTGCGCCCTCTCGCGAAGCACCGAAGCCGCCGGCCGACCACACCAGCGAGGCGGACGCGAATCTGGCTGACTATCACAACGGAGTCTCGAGCGAGGATCGCGAGACCTTCTATCACCTCTCTGAGGGATCGGAAATGATGCCGCTGGCGCTGCTGCAGGCGCTGGAGCGGCCGCGAACCGCGCAGGATCCGGCGGGCGACGGTCTCCTTCCGTTCATGGACAACCTCGCGCGCTACGGGTTCATCCCGGACAGGAAATACGACAGGAACCCTGCCGGCCTGCCGGTCGGCATGACGATCGAGCGATCGCCGCTGACCGATCGCGTCATGATCGGGTTCAACTGCACCGCCTGCCACGTCGGCGAACTGTGGCGCGACGGTCGCCGCGTACGCATCGACGGCGGACCGAACATGGTTCGCCTCAACAACCTGCTGGCGGACGCGAAAACCGAGCTCGATGCAACGCTGGCCGACGCGACCGGCCGCCGCGAGCGTTTCCTCGTCAACCTGGCGCGCCATCGGCGTGAGAACGACGCGCTGTTTCCAGCGACGCGGACCCTTGCCGATCGCGCCAGGGATCTGGCGACCGACATCGATCTGGCGAAGGCGTTCGTCGACTACCTGAAGGCAATCCCGACGCTGAAAGCGGAAACGGCAACCGAGAACGGCTACGGCCGCGCCGACGCGTTCGGGGTCGCGAGAAACCTGCTGTTCGGAAAGAACGAGAAGAATCTCCGCCCGCAGAATGCTCCGGCGAGCTTCCCGCACATGTGGGGCATCGAGACGACGGCGTGGCTGCAATGGGGCGCCAACATGAACTCGGTGATGGAGCGCAACATCGGCCAGTCGCTCGGCGTCGGCGCGGTGTTCGACCCGGACAGCTTCGCCGCCACCTCCAGGCTCGATCATCTCAATACCCTCGAGCATCTCGTTTACAAGCTCACGCCCCCGGCATGGCCGGCGGACGTCTTCGGCGCGATCGACGAGACGAAAGCGGCGAGGGGCCGCGACGTCTACGAGCGGCAGTGCGCGAACTGCCACGACAAGCCGTTCGCTATCACGCCGTCGGGGCTGGTCGTCTATCAGCTGTTCACGTTGAGGGAGACCGGCGTCAGTCCGCTCATCGCGCAGAACTTCGACGAACCGGTGATTGTGGACGGCAAGTCGCTGCGCTTCGCGGCGGCGGCGTTCACCGTGCTCGAGAACCTGAAGAAGCGCTACTACACCGCCAATCAGATCCCCGAGCCGACGCAGGCGGAGTGGGAAGGGCGCACGCGCCGGCCGCCTCCCGACTGGAAGGCGGCGATGCGGAGCACGCTCGCCGACGCCGACAAGTACCCGGACTCGCGCGGCGGGCGCGTCTCGCCCGCCAAACCGCTGGCCGGGATCTGGGCGACGGCGCCGTACCTGAACAACGGGTCGGTCGCCAACATGTGGGACCTGCTCACGCCGCCGAACGCCAGGCCGAAGACGTTCACGCTGGGCTCGCGCGAGTACGACGTTCAGAAGCTCGGCTACCGGACGACGCCCGACCCGAAATCGCCGGCGCCTCCGTGGGAGTTCGACGCGTCGCAGACCGGCAACTCGAACGCCGGCCACGTGTACGGCACGACGCTGCCGGACGACGACAAGTGGGCGCTGATCGAGTTCCTGAAGAAACTGCGTCCCGGCGACATCAAGAAGGAACCGCTGCACCGCATCTCCTGACCGCGGAGAAGCCTGCCAGAGCTGCAACTCCTTCGAAGGTCGTCGCTCGAAGGCTTCAGCCGAGCGACCGATCCGTGTGTGCCGATCTTCTCCGTTTGACGTTGAACATGAAGCAGTCGGCGAACGTCCTCAGGTACTGAGGCAGCGGCAGGCGTCGATGCGAAGGAGGCTGCACGTGGCGGTCATCTATGGTGTCCTGCGGGGAAAGCTGGATCGGTGGAAGCGGGAGGATCCCGCGCCTGGCTCCAGCAGGTCACCGCACCTGCAGATCAGGCTGACCGACAGCCACGGGAAGCCGTGGCGGATTCCAGTCAACGTGCGGTCCGGCGATCCGGCGAAGTCGCTGGTGATCTTTCACCGCGCCGATCCGCTCCTGAGTCATCCGATTCTGAGTGATCTCGCGGCGCTGCCGTCCGGTCTCACCGACCTGAACCATCAGGCGCGATCGGCGTCGAACGCGCTCGATTATTCGCGCGCGCCGCTCTTCGACCTGGCGACGGGCATCGCGCTCCCGCCGACCGGTCCCGGCCAGAACGACGATCTGCAGGACGTCGTCAGCCGTCACCTCAACGATCTGAAAGCGGGTGGTGGCGAACTGTTCGCGTTCGGCTCACACTTTCACGACCCGGCGCCAAAGCCCGGCATCGACGCGGAGTTCGGCACGAAGGACGGCATGCACGACATCCACATGAACCAGGGGAATGCGCCGCACGAACACGACGAGGACAACGGCGTGTTCAACGACGGCGGACTGCTGCTCCGGTTCGCGGATCATGTCACCGGGTTGTTCTTTCGTTTCGAGACACAGTTCCTGCCGACCGACGCGCACGGCAACCGCATTCCGGGTGTCTCGAAAGAGATTCCGCCGTCCGGTCAACCGGTGCCGCCGTCGCCGACGCCCGTCGATCCACATCCCACGCTGCCGGCCGTGTACATCGAACGCGCGCTCGTGGATCCCTTCGGAGACGATCCGACCCGGGAGATCGTCGTGATCGGGAACACCACGCGGGCCGTGGTCGATTTGAGCGGATGGAAAATCGTGGACAAGAACAATGCGTTCGAGACGCTGGCGGGCCTGGTGCTGCCTCCCGGCGGATCGGTGCTCGTCGCACTGTCGGGCCACGGTGCCCAGCTGTCGAACAAGGGAGGCACGATTCGCCTCCTCAATCCCGCCGGCGTGCTCGTGCATGCCGTCAGCTACTCGAAGGCCGACACGATCGAAGATCGCTTCGTGCGATTCAACACGTGACCGGCATGCCCTGGTGCGGACGTCGCCGTGCGGGAGAAGCGTGTCTGCTCACGCCGGCGGAATTGCAGCCCTGCGACGCCCCGACCGTAGTGTGGGGCCGCTGCCGATGACGCGAGCGCGCGCCGTGACCTTCGAGACCGTCAAGAAGGTGGGGCTCGCGTTCCCGGACGTCGAAGCCACGACGCGGTACGACGGCTCGACCGTTCTGACAGTCGCCGGCGTCTACATGGCCGGCATGGCGTCCCACCACTCCGCGGAACCGGGGACGCTCGTGGTGCGGGTTGGCGTCGAGGAACGCGAGTGGCTGCTCGCGGATGCGCCGGAGACGTACTACGTGACCGACTTCTATCGGAAGTATCCGCTCGTCCTCGTGCGGCTCGCACAGATCGACCGCGACGCGCTGCGCGACGTGCTGTCGGTCTCGCGGGATCTGACGCTGCCGAAGACGCGCCTCCGGCCGGCGTCGCCGCGGACGGCTGGCAACGGACGATCCGTCAGCGCGGGACGGTCGCGCCGTCGGCCAGCGGAATGAACAGCGAGATGCGATCGCCGGTACCGATCGCTCGCGAGATGTGTCCCTGGCCGGTCGTGTCCTCCGCCAGCAGGATGTGACCGGGGCCGAGGCGGAGCTTGCGACCGCCTTCGAGTTCGATTTCACTCTCGCCGCTGAGCGTGACGACGAACTGACGGTTCGGTGCCGGGTGCCAGTCGAGCGCGTAGTCCTTGGTGGTGCGGCGGAACTGGAGTGACTTGACCGGCACGGTCTGCGACAACTCCGTCCCCCGCCCCTGCGCCTTGAGCGGAATCTCGAACTCCTCGACTTTCGTCTTCCCGTCGGGTCCGGTATAGATCCGCGTGACTTTGACCGGCGAAGGACCCTGCGCGAACGCGAGCGTGCCGGTCGCCCATTTCGCGCCGACCATCAACGCCAGCGTCGGGATCCACCCCAGCGCGAGCAGGCCGCGAACCCATGACTGTCGCATACGTCCTCCATCGAAGCGGGACTCACACCGATGCCGCCCGAACGCAGGGGCTAACCATACCTGATTCTGTGCGCCGGTGTGCCGCGTGACGTTGCTCACGGTGTAGGCTTCGAGGCGCCCGGCGAGACGACGAAGGAGGGCAGATCGATGAACGAGTTCATTGAGGTGCGCTTTCAGAAGAATGGACGGCGGCTGCGGATCAAACGGCAGCTGCCGGGCGGTATCGAGTTCGACGAGCCCGACTCGATCGAGCGGACCGTCGGGATCGGGTTCATGGCCCGGTCCGACGCGACCCGCGAGCGGATGCGGAACATCGCCAGAGTGCAGGGGTGGGATCTCGGGCAATTCAAGCTGAACGTCTCGGTCGAAGACGGCTCGCTGATGCTGCGCGGAGTCAACCCCGACGCGCTGCCCGAGGGGCTGTACAAGCTGCGGTTCGAAATCGAAGAGGCGACGACGAACAACGGGTTTCAGGCGGTCGACGTGGACCACGACTCCGGGGCGTCCGTGCAGGTGGACGTCGCGATGGACGACCGCACGATCGAGGTGGACCTGACCGGCTGCGATCCGCAGATCCGGGCGCTGCTCGAGCGGTCCACCATCGACGGCGCCGCCGCCGTGGATTGGGTGCACGACGACGACCATCGCGCAACCAGGCGGGCGTGCCTGCTCAACCTGCTCGCCAGCCTGCGCAGCCGGCCGACGCTCACCAGCTCGCTGATCGATCGCGTGCACGACGTGTTTCTGGCGGCCAACGATCGCATCTATGCGAGGGTCGACCGAACGCTGCTCGATACCGTCAACACACTGGTCGCCGATCCGGACAAGCCGTTCTTCGCCGAGGGCAAGCCGCACGCACCGATTCACGGCCGGCTGCTCAGCGCGATTCCGGAAGCGATTGACGTCCGCGCGCGTTACAAGGAGCTGCTCAGTTTTCGCGGCGAAGGGAAACCGTCGATGCAGATCGTCAGCGCGGTCCCGCCGCCGGATCTGCCACACACCTTCGTCGACTTCGATCTCGATCTCGGGAATCCGCTGCAGGACGTGCTCGGCTTCGTGGTGCACATGGGCGAGCTGCTCAGCGGGAAACCGACGAATCATCTCGACCTGCGCAAGCCGCTGGGCAAGACGCGCGCGGCGCCGTTCCTCTGCTACAAGGTCGTGTCGGCGTAGGGACTGGTTGACAACGAGTCTTACACGGTGTAAGACTGGTCCGTCGTGAGCCGATCGCAGCACGCGCCGTCGTTGTCGGCAAAGGAGCGGCTGATTCTCGAGTTGCTCGTGCGCGACGGCGCACTCTACGGCCTCCAGATGGTCGCGGCGTCGAAACGCCGGCTGAAGCGTGGCACCGTCTACGTCACGCTCGGGCGGATGGAGCGGAAGGGATACATCGCGTCGCGGCTGGAAGATGCGCCGCCGCAAACCGGCGGGTTACCCCGCCGCCTCTACACCATCACGGCGAACGGTCGCCGCCTGCTCGCCGTGTGGGACCACGTGACCCGGCGCCTGATGCCGGCGCTGGCGCGATGACTGACAATCCCGGTCAAGTATTGCGGTCGATTGCCGCGCACCTCTGCGGTGCCGACGTGGTCGAGCGCGTGATCGATCCCACGCTCGCAGATTTTCGATTCGAGAGAGAAGAGGCGACACGGCTCCACCGTCCGTGGCGACGCCGGTGGCTGCGCGTCGCGCTGTCGATCTCGCTCGCCCAAGTGATACTCGTCTCTGAGTGCGAGCGTCTCTGGCGCGGCGCGTCACCGACGCGAGTCGACGAAGACGTGCCCGACTCGATGCTTACGACGTCGCTGTTTGCCATCATCGCGGCGCTAGCGCTGTTCATGCTGCCGGCGCTGTCACGCTTCACGACCGTTGACTGGCGCCTGATTGCCCTGTTCGTCCCGCAAGCGGTGCCCGTCGCGATTCCGATCGGACTGACGTTTGGGGTGCTGGCGAGCGGGCGCGCGTCGAAACGATTGACACGCCGATCCGTGCCGATCGCGATTGCCGCGTGCGCTGTCTCGTTTGTCACGCTCGGCTGGATCGTGCCCGACTCGAACCAGCGGTTCCGCGAACGGGCATTCGCACGCAACGACGCAGGTGACGCCGACGCCTCGCGGCCGCCGCGGCCGCTCGCGCGCGGACCGAACGAATTGACGATCGTTCAGTTGAAGCAGCAAATGCGTACCGCGTCGCCGGACCTCCGCCCGAATCTCCGGTTCTCGTACTACGTCCGCTGGACGCTTCCATCGGCAACGATCGCCTTGGTTCTGTTCGCGTTGGCCGCGATCGGCAGATGGGAGCTTGGTCGAGTCAGCGGCTCCATCCTCGCGTTGAGCAGCTGCTTCGTGTACTGGCTCCTGATGGAAGCTGGCCGACAGTACGCGCTCGCTGGAATATGGCCGTCCGCTGCTGGCGCGTGGCTGCCGAACATCTTCTTCACGGCAACGGCCGGTTTGCTCGTGCTCTCGACGAACCGTCGTCGGGTCGCGGGAGCACGGTCCGGCTGACGCATGTTCGGATTTCAATGTAGCGCGAAGGCTTCAGCCGAGCGTCTATTCGTACCGCAGCGAAATCAACGGGTCGACGCGCGTCGCCCGCTTGGCGGGAACGTAGGCCGCGACGAGTCCGACCACGATCACGATCGCTACGACGCCGATCATCGTCGCCGGATCGTTCGGCGTGATGCCGAAGAGTTGTGCCGACAGGATCCGTGTCACGGTGACGCTGCCGCATATGCCGACGATGATCCCGGCTGCGATCACCGCAACCGTGCTCTGCAGGATCATCCGGATCACGTGGCGGTCCTCGGCGCCGAGCGCCATCCGTATCCCGATTTCGCGAGTCCGCCGCGAGACACGATAGGCAATGACGCTGAAGACGCCGATGGCCACCAGGACCAGGCCGACGACCGCGAACGTCGTCATCACAACGACACTCAGGCGCGGCTCGGCGTAGCCGTACTGATCGAGGAGATCGGCGACGAGGCCGGTATCTGTCACGGCGATCGATCGATCGACGGCCCACACTTCCCGCTTCAGCGCGTTGAGCAACGACGGCGCCGGCGCGGCAGTTCTCACCAGGATGCCGCGCACGAACGAGCCGGCGACGGTGTGAGGGACGAACACCGCCGGCAGCGTCGGCTCGCGCAGCCCCTGATTCCTCGTGTCGGCGACGACGCCAACGATCTCGAACGGCGAATCCTGCGCCGGCGCCGGCCCGGCCAGGCCCGTCAGCAACACCGCGCGTCCGAGCGGCTCGTCGCTCGCGAAGTAATGCTCCGCCAGGGTCTGGTTGACGACGGCGACTCTCCGCGAGCCGGCGATGTCGGACTCGTTCAACACGCGGCCGCGCAGCAACTGCACGCCGACCGTCCGGAAGTACCCCTCGCTGCACGACTGCGCGCTTGCGTACTCCTTCGCGATTGACGGCTGTCCCGGCACCGCGATCTCGAGGCGCGGGCCGAACGGCGGTGGGCTGCTCATGATGGTCGCCGCAACCACGCCCGGCATCGCCTGCACGCGCTCCACGACCCGGTGAAACAGCTCTCCGTTCGCCGCAGGCGTCCGATACTGCGCAGGCGGTACGGCGAGACGCGCCATGACGAGATCGTTCGGGTCGAATCCGAGATCCACGTGCTGCAGCCGCGAGAAGCTGCGCACGAGCAGACCGGCGCCAACGAGCAGGACGATCGACAGCGCCACCTCTGCAGCCACGAGCATGTTCCCGAGGCGCTGATGCCGGAAGGCGGCGCCCGCGCCGCTGTTCGAGTCCTTCAGCGGCTCGACGATGTTCCGCTGCCCCGCCCGCAGCGCCGGCACCAGCCCGCAGGCGATCGACGTCAGGATTGCGGCGGCGAGACTGAAGAGGACAACCGGCGCGTTCAGCTGTATCACCGCCTGTTGCGGGATCACGCCTGGCGGAATCGACGCGGCGACAACGCGAATCGCGAAATGTGCCGCGACGCAGCCGAGCACGGCGCCGAGCAGCGACAGCAACAGGCTTTCGACGAGCATCTGACGGACCAGCCGAGCGCGGCTCGCTCCCAGCGAGGCTCGCAGCGCGATCTCGCGCTCGCGCGTCGTCGCCCGCGCGAGCAGCATGTTCGCAACGTTCGCGCACGCGATCAGCAGCAGCAACCCCACCGCCGCGCCCAGTGTGTAGAGCGTCGTCCGGAACGAGCCGACGACGCTGTCGATCAGGCTGACCACCCTGACGGTGAAGCGCTGTGGATAGTTGCGGGGATACATGCGGGCGACGCGCTCCGCGACGACCCGTATTTCAGCCTCCGCCTGTTGCTCGGTGACGCCGCGTTTCAGACGTCCCTGCAGCATGTAGAAGCGCTGCTGCTGCCGCGCGTCGGCACGATCGAGCCGCGTCGGCAGGTAGACGTCGGCGCCAAGCTTGTGGAACCGCGGCGACATGACGCCGACGAGCGTCGTCGGCACGCCGTTCAGGACGAAGCTGCGGCCGACCGCACCCGGATCGCCGCCGAACTGCCGCAGCCAGGTGCTGTGCGTGGCGACGAACACCGGCGCCGCGCCCGCTTCGCCGTCAGCCGGTTCGAGCGTGCGGCCCAGCTCCGCGCGCACGCCGAGAAAGCTGAAGTTGTTCACCGACATCAGCCCGCCGACGAACCGCTCGGAGCCTTCGGGCGTCGAGTACACGACATCGTCGGGAGTCCCGGCGATCACGTCCTCGAAAGAGCCGATCTGCGATTGGTACTCGAGAAACTCAGGGACCTGAAACACGCTGCGTCCGTCCGGCCGTGTAGCGGCTGCGTCGCGGATCTGGAAGGTGACGATGCGCTCGGCGTTGAAGTCGAACGGGTCGAGCAGGACGTTGTAGATCACGCTGAAGATCGTCGTCGCCGCGCCGATGCCAACGGCGAGCGTCGTGACGCTCAACGCGGCGAAGATGCGATTGCGCGTCAACTGCCGGACGCCGAACCGCATGTCGCTGAGAGTCGACTCGAGGAATGCGCTCCACATGATGGGTCGAAACGCGATCGACGAGTAGTGTATGGTTCTTCCCGAGGAACGGCTGAGCCGTCGCGCTACGTCGATCTCAGCTGAGTCGTCGAATCAGAAAGAGCAGCACGATTGCGCCGACGGTGGCGACGACCAGCCGGCCGACCAGCCCGGCTGCATAGAGCCCGAGGACTCCGAATAGAAATCCGCCGAGGATCGACCCGACGATCCCGAGGAGCAGATCGACCAGGATCCCGAAGCCGCGGCCGCGCATGATCTTGCCGGCGAGAAAGCCGGCGAGGATCCCGATCAGGATCTGCCAGACGAGATACATGAGTGAGCGCTACTTGCCCATGTACATGACGCGCCAGACGCGCCCCTTCATGTCCTCGGTGACGTAGAGCGAGCCATCGGGACCCGTCGCGAGACCGCCAGGCCGCGCGACTGCGTCGCCCGGATTGGCGAGCGGCGACTTGCCGGCGAAACCGTCGGCGAACACTTCGTACTTGCCAGGCTTGCCGCCTGAGAACGGCACGAACGTCACGTTGTAGCCCGCCTGCGGCAGCGGCGCGCGGTTCCACGAACCGTGGAACGCCACGAACGCGCCGTTGCGGTATTGGGCGGGGAACTGCGACGCCTCGTAGAACATCACATCGTTCGGCGCCCAGTGTCCAGGGAAGGCAACCGCCGGCGCGGTGAACGATCCGCAGCGGTCGTCCTTCTTGCCGTCGCCGCCGTACTCGGGGTTGTTCACCAGCTTGTGCTCGGCGTTGTTGTAGAAACAGTACGGCCAGCCGAAGTTCGCGCCCTCGGTGCCCTTGCCGAGATACTCCGCCGGCCACTCGGCGTTCTGTTCCGCGGTGAACTTGCCGGGCCACATGGTGTCGAGCCCGTCGCGGTTGTGCATCACGAACCACAGCGAGTTGTCGTGCCACGTGAGGCCGACTTCCTGCCGCAGGCCGGTGACGTAGCGCTTCCCGTCGGCCGGCTTCTGTCCGAGCTTGTTCTCGTCGAAGCGGAAGATGCCGGCATACGTGTCGAGCAGCGGACACGGATCCTGACCGACGACGTTGGGCTGGCGATCGGGCTGCTGACACGCATTCGACGGCGAGCCGAAGTTCACGTAGATGCCGCCCTTGCCATCGAACGCGAGCCCCTTGTCCGCGTGCTGGCGGCGCTCCGGCAGATCGGTGGCGACGATCTCGGCCTCCCCCGCCGGCTTCAACTGCCCGTTCGGCAGCTTGTAGCGGATGATCTGGGTCGGCGTCGCGTAATAAAGGTAGCCGTTGCGCATGCCGATTCCGGTTGCGCTGCCCTGCCCGAACTGCTCCTTCGTCTCGAGCTTGCCGTCGCCGTCCGCGTCACGAAGCGCGACGATGCCGCCGCCGCTGCCGCCGCGGCCGCTCTGCGTGGTCGCGAACACGTCGCCGTTCGGCGCGACGAGCAGGTGCCGCGCGCGCCCGATGTTGTCGGCCACGACCGCGGCGCAGAAGCCCTGCGGCAGTTTGATGCCGCCGTTATCCGGATCGCACGCGGGCGTGCCCGCGGCGCGGCCCACACTCGATACGACCACCGCCGCGACCGCCGCGGCAATTGCGAAGCTGATCACCCTGTTCATATGCGCTCCAGACGGCCGCCGGACCTCGACACCAGCGGCAGCTTGTCTCCGACGTGCGATTGACGACTACCGCCTGCCCGACTGATTACGGCGTCGTCGCTCTCTGCGCCGCATCTTTTCCAACCACGATTGTCGCCCAATCCCACCCTTCGAGCCCACGCGCGTTCACCGCCTTCACCGACACGACCGTTCCGGCCGCAAGAGCTGGCAGCGCCGCATGCGGCTGCGTCACGGTGACCCGGTGCCGCAGCGGATCGGCCGCTGGTCCGTACGCGACAACGTACGAGGAGACGCCTTTCTCAGAACTCGCCGCCCACGCGATCGTCGTCCGCGTGGCGCCGCGGTCGACGGTGAGGTGCGTCAGCCTCGACGGGCTCGCCGCGAGCATCATCACCGTCGCAATCGTCGTCTTGCTCGTTTCCGCGATCAGCTGATGATTCTCGAACTCCAGGCGGTCGCTCGGCTGATGGTAGTGCGGGCTGCCGAGCACGGGGTACGAGCCGATGCCGCCGGTGACGTCGCCGAAGGCGTCGTAGAGCGAGACGGCGTCGGTACCCTTGAAGTACAGCGCATCGTAGGTGATCAACCGCGTGAACAGCATCGCCGCCGCGTGCTGAATGTCGCGGATGCCGGGATTCGAGTAGCGGATCGTGTTGTCGAGCCGCTGATCGTTGGTCCAGCCGATCATGTCGTTGTTCAACGCGCCGGCGACGTGCATCTGCGCCGCGACCGCGCGGCGAACGAACTCGCGGCTGCCGAGGAGTCCCGATTCTTCGCCGGTGAACGACGCGAACACGACCGTGGCCGGCAGCGGATGCGACGCGAGCACTCTGGCCGCCTCGAGCAGCGCCGCCGTCCCCGACGCGTCGTCGTCCGCGCCCGGCCCGACTTCGACCGAGTCGTAGTGACTGCTGACGACGTAGACGAGGTCGGGGTTCGTGGTGCCGTGGAGCGTCGCGATCACATTCGCGGTCCGGTTCTCGGGCGCCGCACGAGGCGTGTCTCCCGCCCCGAGCGTGTTCGACTGGCGGCGCGTCGACTCGAACCACTGGTACTCCGGCTGGTAGCCGAACGATCGGTAGGCGTTGAACAGGAACTCGGCGGCGCGCCGATTGCCCGGCTTCGAGACGTGCTTCGAGTCGAAATCGAACAGCGCCTTCTCGTAGTCGAAGATGCGCGACGTCGAGACGCGGGAGAGGACCTCTCGCACGTCGGCTGCGATCGGCGCAAAGGCACGCGTGCCGGCGGCTTTCAGCGCCGTCTCGCGTTGCAGGTTCGCGCGCAGGCGTTCGACGACCGCGCTCTTCGAGACGGTGCGCCGGAGATCGACAAGGTAGACGCCGCGCTCCGGCGACACCGTATTCCCGTCGCGCTCGGCGCCGATGAGGATCTGCTGTCCGTCCGGGCTCGGCGACCATTGATACTCAGGCGCAATGGTCCGGATGGAATTGTTGTGAAACAGCCGGACGCGCGGCCCCGGCACCATCTGCGACCCGCGATCGCCGCCTGATCGCGACGCGATCGACTCCGGGTCGGCAGCCGGTCCCGACCTGAGCGGTTCCTGATTGGCACCAGGTCGCGATCGGGTCTGGGTCGGTCGTGGACGCATGTCGGACAGGTCGTAGAGGTACGAGCGGCGGTGCCGCGGCTCGCCGACGAGCGCCAGCAGCCGATCGCTGCCGATGAATCGCGGCAGGACATCGTGCTGGATCTCGCGGGTCACGCGCTGTTCGCCGCTGCCATCACGATTGGCGACGAAGATCTCCCAGTCGTCCTCCAGCATCTGCTGGTACGCGACACGGCTACCGTCAGCTGACAGTGCCGGCGCGTCGAGCTGGTTGGCCGTCCGCTTGACGCTGGTCTGCACGCCGAGCGTCGGTCCGACCATCAGGTCGTAACCCGTTTGGTCGCGTGCGACGTACGCGAGGGTCCTGCCGTCGGCCGATAACGCCGGCGCCGCGCCGAACACAGTCGACACGCGATGCGACGCGAGGTCGACGATCGCAAACGACGGGGGTGGCAAGCCGGTTCCTGCCCCTCCCACCCCTCCGGCCCCTCCTGCCCGTCCCGCCCTTCCTGCCCCTCCCGCCCCCTGCGGGCGCCGGAGCGGGCTCACCAACGGGATCGTGTAGATCAAGGCGTGGCCGGCCGGGTCGACGATCGGCGCGCTCTTCAAGCCGCCGGCATTCGCGACGATGACAGGCTTCGGCGCGAGCTCGCTGATCTCATAGATGTCGGTGCGATCCGGCTCGTCCTCGCTGCCACCGAGGAAATACAGCACGCGGCCGTCGGCGCTGAACGTGAGGCCGGTCTTGAGCAGCTCCGGCGCCGGCAGTTCCATTTCGCGACCGTTGGCGAGATCGCGGACGACAATCGCGGCGTGTCTGGCGATCAGCCAGGCGAGCGTCTGCGTCAGCTGCGTCCGGTTCTGCGCCGTGAGCGGCGCGGCGGCGAGAGCGTCGGACGCGCGGCGGATGTCGTCGTGATCGGGAATCTTCAGGTACGCGACCTGCGCGAGCGTCGAAGAGATCGTCGCCGAGACGCCTGGCAGATCGGCGACCTCAGTCCGCGAGGCATCGTTCTCGAGGATCTTCGTCCGGCGCGACGTCTCGAGGCCGGTCTCGTAGACGATCAGCGTGCCGTCCGGGCTGAAGCGTCCCGCGCGTCCATCGGTCGTGAGCTCACGCGTCTCGAAGAGCTCTCCCGTCGTCAGCGCGATCGGGCGCAGCCAGCGGTCGCCGCCCGGCGACGCGAGCAGCTGAAGGTAACCGTTCAGGGCCGCGATGTAATCGCCCCGATCCCAAGCAGCGTCCGCAGCAGCGAGCGTCGGCGCCTGCGGATTCGCGGCGCGCTGTGCGTTGAGCGGGCTCACCGACACGGCGGCCAGCGCCACCACGAGCGCCGCCGCGGGTGTCAGGCAGCCGCCGTCAGCGGCACGCAAAACTGTCGGCCTCGTCGATGCTGCCCGAGCCTTTGTACACGGCTTTCTGCGGATACGCGCAGAGCGGCCGCGTCCGCGTCACCGCGCCGGCCGACAGCTTCTTCGCGACGACGCGATCAGGCGCTTTCCCGTGTTCGACCCAGTCGACGATCGCGGCGGTCCAGTCGGCGGTGTCGGGACCGGGGCCACCGGCGCAGTGCAGTACGCCGGGCATCATGAACATCCGGAAATAGTCCGCCGACTTCGCGTCGTGCGCCTGGACGTCGTCGTAGTACCGGATGGTGCCGAGCGCCGTCAGCGCCGGATCCGACCAGCCATGCCATACGATCAATTTGCCGCCGCGCGCCTTGAACGCGTCGAGGTTGGCGTTGGTCGCGTTGAGGACGCTCGCCGCGAGCGCGGTGTCCTTCTTGTAGGTCGAGAATTCGTAGCGCGTGTAGTCCCACGACGGATCGTTGAACACCATGTACTTGAAGATCTCGGTGCCGAACGCGAAGCGTGCGCTCGGCGCGTTGATGCCGGGCAGACCGGTCGTCCCGCCGACGATCCACTGTCCCCACCCGTTGACCGCTTCGCCTTCTCCACCGACCGGCTGCGCCGGATAAATCACGCCGTCCTTGTTCCGCGTCTCCGCGTAGACGGTCTTGAGCGCCGTCTTCTGCGCGTCGCTCAACCCGGTCAGCGATCCGACTTCCACCTTGCACGCGCGCGGATCGTCGATCAGCCCGTCCTTCACACCGTCGAGCCCGTCGCACTTCGCCACCACCTGCGCTTCGATCGACTTCATCGTCTCGATGGTGAACAGGCGCGCCGACAGGTTGCGGGGATCGGGAAACACCGCCTGTATGTCCTTGATGAACTGCGCGCCGATCGCCGTGAAGTCGTACGCCGGCGCGCCGGCGACGATGCCGTCGAAGTCGTCGGCGAAGCGCTGTGCCTCCATCAGCGCCTGACGTCCGCCGTTGGAGCAGCCGGAGAAGTACGACTTGGTCTCGCTCGCGCCGTAGTAGCTGCGGAGAATCGCCTTGGCGACTTCCGCCGTCCGGTGCACGGCGAGGTAGCCGAAGTTCACCAGGCGCTCGGGGTTGTTGAGCGCCCACTTCCCGTCAGTGATACCGGCCTGGTGGCCAGTGTCGGTGCCGACCGTCGCGTAGCCGTCGTTGACGGACGCGCCAGCCTGGTTCTGCACCTGGCCGACGAAGCCGCCGCCGCCACCCATCAGGAACTTGCGGTTCCAGTCATCTGGCATCAGCAGCGTGAAGTGAATCTCCGATCCGATGGTGCCGTTCACCTTGCAGTGCGCCACGCGGATCGCGCCGCTCGACGCCGCCGGCACGGCAGTCGCTTCGGTCACTTTCACGTCAGGCAGCTTCAGCATCGCGAGGTGCGAGCACTCGGCGTGATCGGTCGCGCCAACACCGGGAGCGGCAGCGAACACGGCCAGGAAGGCGGCAGTGACGCCGGCGAAAAGAGATGTCTTCATGACCGGAGATCATACGGGAAACGGCCGACCTGCGACATCGCGTGGTCCAGCACCTGCGGCGGCGTCCATCCGCGGGCGCGCAACTCGCGGATCCCGCTGTCGCCGTCGGACTTACTCAGTTTTTGACGCGGCGATTTCATGATCAGCGGGTGGTGCAGGAACGCCGGCGGCTCCGTGCGTCCGAGGAGACGGGCGAGCTGAATCTGGCGGCCGGTCGATGGCAGCAGGTCGTCGCCCCGGATGACCAGGGTCACGCGCTGGACGTAGTCGTCGACCGTGGCGGCGAACTGGTACGTCCAGTTGCCGTCGCGATCCTTGACGAGGAGATCGCCGCACTGCTCGTACGGCCGCTGTTCCAGCGGGCCGTGGCGGACGTCGTCGAATCGCTCGATCGAGGGCTCGAGACGGACGCGCACGCCGAGGCCGGGTCCTTCGGCGAGCCCACGATCGCGACAGGTACCGGGATAGCAGAGTTCGGCTCCGAGGCCACCCTGAAAGGTTGGCCCCACACGTGTGGTTGCGTTCACGTCGAGAGCGGACGCGTGTGGGTCCGCCCTTTCAGGGCGGACGTCCCGGCCAATGTCTGCACGCGAGCAGTTACAGGCGTACACAAGTCCCTGGCGTCTGAGCCCATCGAGCGCGCGCTCGTAGATCTCGCCGCGTTCGCTCTGCCGGACCAGCGGTTCATCGGCGGAAAAGCCGAGCCACGCCAGATCGTCGAGGATTTCGTCTTCGTATTCGCGCCGGCTTCGCTGCCGATCGTGATCCTCGATCCGCAGCAGGATGCGCCCGCCGCGGGCACGCGTCTCGCGCCACACGTAGATCGCGTTGACGACGTGACCGAGATGGAGGAAGCCGGTTGGCGCCGGCGCGAACCGGGATATCATGTCGCGCATTATGCGAAGACTGCCTCTCGTTCTCCTCGTCTCCGCGTGTCTGTCGACCACGGTCGCCCTGCGTGGGCAGCAGCCTGCGAAGCCGAAGGGCGCCGAGTGGCCGACCTACGGTGGCGATCTGGCCAGCACGCGGTACTCGCCGCTCGACCAGATCACCAAAGATAACTTCAACAAGCTCGAGGTCGCATGGCGCTTCAAGTCCGACTCGCTCGGCCCGCGTCCCGAGTTCAATTTTGAGGGGACGCCGCTGATGGTCGACGGCGTCGTCTATTCCACCGCCGGCACCCGCCGCGCCGTCGTCGCGCTCGACGCAGCGACCGGCGAGATGCTGTGGATGCACAGCGAGAACGAGGGCAAGCGCGGCGAAGCGGCGCCGCGCCAGCTGTCCGGACGCGGGCTCTCCTACTGGCCCGGCAGCGGCGGCGAGCGTCCGCGCATCGTCTACGTGACGCCGGGCTATCAGATGGTCGCCCTCGACGCGAAGACCGGCATGCTTGCTGAGGGCTTCGGGAAGAACGGCATCGTCGATTTGAAGGAGGAAGACGATCAGCCGATCGACCTCGAGAAGGGCGAGATGGGCCTGCACGCCACACCGGTCATCGCGAAAGACGTGATCGTCGTCGGCGCGGCGCATCTGCCCGGCGGCGCGCCGAAGAGCCGCATTCACGAAAAGGGGTTCATCCGCGGCTACGACGCGAAGACCGGGAAGCGCCTCTGGATTTTCCACACCATCCCGCTCGCCGGCGAGTTCGGCAACAACACGTGGGAGAAGGACTCGTGGTCCTACACCGGCAACGCCGGCGTGTGGGCGCAGATGACGGTGGACGAGGAGACGAACACCGTGTTCCTCCCCGTCGAGCTGCCGACCGGCGACTACTACGGAGGACATCGCCCCGGCTCCGGCCTGTTCGGCGAGAGCCTCGTCGCGCTCGATCTGAAGACGGGCCAGCGCAAATGGCACTTCCAACTCGTGCACCATGGGATTTGGGACATGGACATCCCGTGCGCGCCCATCCTGATGGATCTCGTCGTTGACGGGCGGCCGATCAAGGCGATCGGGCAGCCGACGAAGCAGGGTTGGATCTACACGTTCGATCGCGCCACCGGGAAACCGGTGTGGCCGATCGAGGAACGGCCGGTGGAAAAAGGGACCGTGCCGGGCGAGTGGTACTCGCCGACGCAGCCGTTCGTGACGAAGCCGCCGGCGTACGATCGTCAAGGCGTCTCGATCGATGATCTGATCGACTTCACGCCGGCGCTCCGCGAGGAAGCCGTGAAGGTTTCGTCGCGCTACAAGATCGGACCGATCTTCACCGCGCCGGTGGTGAGCACGTGGCCAGGTCCACTCGGCACGCTGATGCTGCCGAGCGCAACCGGCGGGGCGAACTGGCAGGGCGGCGCCTTCGATCCTGAAACGAAGATGTTCTACATCTTCACGAACACCGCGCCGACGGTGCTCGGTCTCGTGAAACCCGACCCGACGCGTTCGGACTTCGACTGGGTCCAGGGGACTGCGCGCGACCCGAACGCGGTACCGAGTGCGAATGCCGGGCGCGGCGGACGCGGCGGCGGCGAGCAGCCGGCAACGGGCGGCGGCGGACGCGGCGGCGAGCAGCCGGCAACCGGCGGCGGTGGACGCGGCGCACCGCAAATCACGGAAGCGGGATCGCCGATCCAGCCGCCGGCGCCGGGCGGCGGTGGCGGCCGCGGCGGCGGTGGCGGCGAGGGCGGCGGCGGCGGTCCGACGGTGCAGGGCCTTCCGCTGATCAAGCCGCCGTACGGCCGCATCACGGCGCTCGACATGAACAAGGGCACGATGGCGTGGCAGATCGCGCATGGCGACACGCCCGACAACATCAAAAATAATCCGGCGCTGAAGGGCTTGACGATTCCACGCACCGGGCGGCAGGGACGGATCGGCGTGCTGGTGACGAGGAATCTCGTGATCGCCGGAGAAGGCGGATTCGCGACGCAGGCGAACGGTCAGCGCGGCGCGCTGCTGCGCGCGTACGACAAGGCCACGGGCGCCGACGCCGGCGCGGTGTATATGCCGGCGCCGCAGACCGGCTCGCCGATGACGTACTTCCACAACGGCGAGCAGTACATCGTCGTCGCGGTGAGCGGCGCGTCGTATACGGGCGAGCTGCTCGCGTTCAAACTTCCGTAGCGCGGGCGAGGCTCTCGCCTCGCCCGCGCGAGTCGGGCCTGGGGGCTGGGGGCTCGGGGCTAGCTGTGGGGACTTGGGGACTAGGGGACTAGGGACTAAGAGCAGGTTGCAAAATTAGCTCGCTCGCGGGTGGCCGCGAACGGGGCCGCCCCGCCGGGCGCGGAGCCGTGGGCCGTGACCAGTGCTTTTCTGGCGAGCACCCGGTGGGGCTGTTCGCGGACAGGACCCGCCTTGA
>DATFWL010000167.1:0-4261 GCA_035259385.1 Vicinamibacterales bacterium
CGGGACCGCGTTGACGTCGGCGACGGCGCGCAAGCCTGGTCGTCCCATCCACGCGTCCCGCGGCACGAGACGGACACCGGCGCCGCCGGCGTTGAGCAGCAGTTCGACGCCTTCCAGCACCGAGGCCGCCTGCGACTGCTCCGCCATCATGACGGCGCGGACGACCGCGCCGAAGCGCTGCCGGACCGCCGCAACCGCCGCCGCGCCGCCCTCCGGCTTCCGCGACGTGACGACGACGTCGGCGCCCGCCTTCGCGAGCAGGCCGGCCGCCCGCATCCCCACGGGTCCGGTGCTCGCGGTGACCACGGCGCGGCGCCCCGAGACCTCGCCGGCCTGCCGCAGTTTCGCGACCGCCGCGACGGCGGTGGTGTTCGAGCCGTTCGAGTCGAGCATCAGCGATACGCGCATCGGCCCGAAGAAGGCGGCGCGCGCGGCGGCCAGCAGCCGCTCGCCGGCGGCGATGTCGGTGCCGCCGATGAAGATCGCCGTGTTGTGGAGATCCTTGGGGCCGCGCGTGAAAATCGCGCCGTGAACGAGGTCGCGGACCGCGTCCTCGGTCACGGCGCCGTAGCTCAGGACCTCGTCAGCCCCACCGTCGAGCGCGACGATGCGATCGAACGCACTCGGGTGCGTCGAGCTGTCGAGATGAAGCAGCAGCTTGCGCAGCGCCGCACCTACTTCGGGCTGTACGGATGCTTGGCCGTCTTCGAGCCGGCGAGCACCTCGTCGAGCGACGGCTTCTTGCCGAGCGCGCGCTGAATCGCTTCTTTCGTCGCCTGATAGTTGTAGTCGTAGATCTTCTTGTCGTCGGCCGCTTCCCAGTGAATGAACACGCCGGCCATGACGCAGTAGTCGTCCGCCTTGTCCTTCGGGATCACGCCGCTCTCGACCGAGTCGACCACGGCGCGCGCCACCGCCGCCTGCGCCGGCCCGAACATCTGGACCGCCTGTTTGGCGCCCTTGATCGTGACCTTGTTGAACAGCAGCGTGTCCGGTTTTGCCGGCAGATTCGGCGCGACGACGGCGAGCAGCGTCGTGAAGCCGTCCTTGTTGTTCGTGAGCGCGTTGCAGAATGCGGCGCCTGCGGGGCCGGTCTTGGAACCGATCACCAGGTCGATGTGCGCGACTTCGTTGCCGTCACCAACCAGGGACTCGCCGAGGAAAAAGTCGGCCATAGTCGGACAACTCCCTTCCGTAAGAGTGAACTGTGGATCAGCGAACGCCGGAGTATATCCCAGTCATGCGTCGAGCACGTCGAGGCACCGCCGCAGGCTGTCGATCGGATCGCGTCCGGGCGACGGCCGATGCTCGTGGGCGATGGAGCCGGTGAAACCGAGCTCGGCGATCGTCTTCGCGACGAACGTGTAGTTCAGCTCCTGCGTGTCGTCGAGCTCGTGGCGGCCGGGGACGCCGGCGGCATGGAAGTGCGCGATCAGAGGGAAGTACTTCCGGATGTTCGCGCAGACGTCGCCCTCCATGATCTGCACGTGGTAGATGTCGAACAGAATTTTTACGCGCGGTGAATCGACGCGGCGGCAGACCTCGGCACCCCATTCGAGCCGATCGAAGATGGCGTCGGCGCGGCCGAACTCGGGATCGAGGTACTTGCTGTTGACGACCTCGATGCAGATGGTGACGTTCTTCTCCTCCGCGTGCACCTTGACGCGCTCCAGCAGCGCCGTGCAGCGATCCTTGCCCTCCTCGTAGCCGATGCCGCGCCGTTCGCCGCCGACGGTGATGATATTCGGCCACCCGTTCGCCGCGCACAGATCGATCTCCTCGTGCATCGACTTCTCGATCGCGTCGTGCAGCTCGGGCCGGATCAGGCCGTCGCGGATCGTGACCCCCATCGCCGGCGCCATCGTGCACACCAGCCCGTGCTTCTTCAGCGTCGGCCAGTCCTGCGGGCCGACGAGATCGAAGCCGTAAACGCCGAGGCGGGCCGCCTCGCGGCACATGTCGTCGAAGGAGAGCTTCGTGTCGCGGCCGAAGTTCACGCGCATCGCCGACTGCTTCACGCGCCCCTTGCGCCGTAGCGGCGCCGGCGCCGGCGTCTGAGCCTGGACGGCGGCTGCAACGCCCGCCGCGGTCACCGTCGCGAGAAAGTCCCTGCGGCGCATGGCGTCAGTGCTGATGGGTGAGGTAATGCTGCCTGAGGAGATCCTTGCCGTAGTCGTTGCCGTTCGGCGTCCGCACCACGGTGTGCACATGCTCCGGATTCGGCAGGTCCGGGTTCTTCGACAGGTGCTTGAGATTCGCCGGCTGCTGGTGATCGAATTCGATCAGGATCACCGGACTGTGGATCCGGTAGTAGAACACGCTTCCCGGCTCGGTGCCGCCAATCCACGCAAACCACGTGCGGTCGAGATGCGACCGCACCTCGTCCATCTTCACGCGCGCATGGCCGTCGTCCATGTTGTCCACGTAGAGCGCGACCAGGTTCAGCAGCCGCTTCTGCAACGGGTCGGTCAGCTCGCCGGCGCGCACGCCGGCATAGTCCAGCACGACGTTGTCGTGCCACGCCTCGGTGAGGTTCTCGTTGCCGGTCTTGGAGAATTTCAGGATCGCCTTCCGGCGAGCCGGCTCGTCGAGCGCGTTGATCATCGCCAGCCCTTCGCGCTGCTCGACCTGGAGCACCGACGTGCCCTTGTACTTGCCCGAGTGCGCGACCGCCGGCTCCGAGCCGGCGAAGAACGGCGTCATCACCACCTGATCGCCGAGGACGAAGTAGTTGATCACCGCGTGATGGCCATCGAGCTGCCAGCCCCACGGCTCGGTCGCCGACGGCGTGCCCATGACGGTGATGAAGTACTGGAATTCGCCGTACTCGTCGAAGTTGTCGTCGTTCAGCTCACCGAGCGTTTCGTTCAGCCGCATGATGTCGCGCGTCTGTTTCAGTCCCTTGGCGCTGAGCGACGCCTGGAGCAGCGCGAACGCGAGATCGCGCTGGGAGGCGTTCATCTCGAGAAAGCTGACGCCCGCGCGCACGTAGAAGCTCTGGTTCATCCACTTGCGCCATTCGACATCGTCCACCTTGAAGGTCGTCTTCCTGCGCTGCTCCGGCGTCAGACCGTTCACAAACGCCTCGGTCGCCCTGCGGACCGGCGCAGTGGAGACGCCGGTGGAGCGGATGCTGAACAAGCCGCTCTCGATCGTTCCGTTGGTCGTGATGCCCCTGAACGGCTCCGCGAGGCCGGGGCCTTCGGCGGCGAGCGACAGGCGAAGCAGCTCGTCAGGTCCGCGCTTGCGCGGCGCCGTGGTCTGCGACTGGAGCGTCGATTGGCACACCAGGCCGATGGCGAACAGGACCACCAGCACGGCCAGCAGCTTCGGACGCGACATCACATCCTCCCCGCCGGCATCAGCGCTTGACCGGCTTGCCGAAGACGTCGATCGCGGCGACGTCGATCCACCCTCCCGGACCGTGGCCGCTGCCGGGCATGAGATCCACGAACCCGATCTCGTCGACCTTGCTCAGATCCGGTTTCTCGACGATGGTGCCCTTGGTGACGACGGCGGCGATGTCGAGCCGCAGCCAGCGAACCTCGGCGACGAGGAAGTCGCTTTGCAGCCAGTCGAGCGTCGAGCCATCGGCGTGATCGCCGACCAGCCACGTGCCATCAGCGAGCTTCACGATCGGACGGACCTGATGAAACCCGGACACCTTCGTCACCCAGCGGATGCGCGCGAGGCCGGTGAGATCGCCGTAGTTGTTCCTGTCACGGAGCGCCACGGCGCACGGCGTCGCGCAGGTGCCCGTCCACACGTGGATCGGGTTGTTCTCGTCCTGCGCGCTGCCGGTGAGCAGCACGTCTTTGCCGTACAGCTTCAACTCGAGGTTCGTGTTCGACAGCGCCTCGGCAGGATTGACGGGATGCTCGCCGCCGGCTGCCGTCTGTTTCCACTCCTCGTGGAAGAACAGCGGCGGACGCGTGACGCGCGGCGCCGCGCCGCGGCCGCGCGCCGGTTCCTGCGCCGACGCTTCGAGCCCCGGTGTGAGGAGGGCCGCCGTGAGAATCAGCGCCGCGTGTGATCGCATGGTTGCCTCGCTGCGAGAGTTGCTGACTGCCGCGATCGGAGGGACGACCTAACGGTCGTCCCCTACTAAAGGTCGTCCCCTACTAAGAGCAGGTTGCAAAATTAGCTCGCTCGCGGGTGGCCGCGAACGGGGCCGCCCCGCCGGGCGCGGAGCCGTGGGCCGTGACCAGTGCTTTTCTGGCGAGCACCCGGTGGGGCTGTTCGCGGACAGGACCCGCCTTGA
>DATFWL010000168.1:0-20008 GCA_035259385.1 Vicinamibacterales bacterium
CGTCGCGCCCACCGCGACTGCAATCCAAGTTGCAGATCTGTCGCAACGGCTCTAGCGCTTCAACGAGGGTGGTGGCCGCCGATGGTGCGTCGCCTGCTCGTAGGCGTAGGCGAGCGAGAGCAGTCGCGCGTCGGTCCACATGCGTCCGAGAAACGAAATGCCGACCGGATAGCGGCCATTGCCGATGAAGCCGCCGGGAACGGTCACCTGCGGCAGGCCGGTCAGCGCACTCTCTTGACACGTACTTGGT
Organism: Vicinamibacterales bacterium; assembly: GCA_035259385.1. GTDB lineage: Bacteria > Acidobacteriota > Vicinamibacteria > Vicinamibacterales > CAVVIG01 > QHWK01. The sequence goes on from DATFWL010000168.1 coordinate 251, forward strand.
TCGCCGCCGAAACGCTCGAGGCCGCCCTCGTGCGTGTGCGGCCGGGCCAGATTTGCGGGATACAGAAGCACATCGAGGCGCTGATCGTCCATCAGCCGGACGAAGAAATCGCGGAATGCCTCGCGGCTCGCGACGAACTCCTCACGAGCCTTGCGCAACTCATCGCCTGAGGGAATCGGGGCGATCGCGGCTTCGAAACGACGCGCGCTGTCGGGCGCGAGCTTGCCCGACGCCAGCAACTCTTCGATGGTCATCACCTTCTCACCAGGGCCTGTGCCGCGCGACAGGTAGGCCTGCCAGGCGGCCTTCAGCGCGCCGGGTTCTGCATTGCGCGCTGCGCGGTAGCGGGCGTCGATGTCCGGCGCGGTCGCGTCCACGACGGTCGCGCCAGCGGCCTGCAGTTCCTTTGCGACGGTGTCCATCATCGCCGCGATCTCGCGCTCGCCCGTGAAGCCCACGAAGCGCTGCCGGAGCAGACCGATGCGCGCACCCTTCAGCGCCGCTGCGTCGAGCGCCGTGGCGAACGCGCCGGTGATGTGGCTCGCCGCCGTCGCCGTAGCACGGTCCTCTTCGTCTGGGCCGGCAACCTGATCGAGCACCAGCGCGACCTCGCGGACCGACTTCGCGAGCGGCCCGACGGCGTCGTTGTACGGATTCAGCGGCATCACGCCCGCGCGGCTCGTCAGTCCGCGCGTCGTCCGGATCGTCGCGAGCGAGGCGAACGCGGCCGGGTTCGACAACGAGTTGCAGGTGTCCGTCCCGAACGCGAGTGTGACGAGGCTCGTCGACGTGGCCACCGCACTCCCGCCGCTCGACCCGGACGTGCTCAGCGTTGGATCGAAGGCGTTGCCGATCGTGCCGGCGACCGAACTGATGCCGAAGTCGCCGAATGGAAACTCGTCCAGGTTCGCCTTGCCGAGCATCACCGCGCCGCCGCGACGCATGCCGGCCGCCATCCGCGAGTCGAGCCGCGGACGATGATCGACGAGGGCCAGCGATCCGCCGGTGGTTGGCAGGCCGAGGACGTCGATGTTGTCCTTGAAGGCGATCGGGATGCCGTGAAACGGACCGCGCACACGGCCCGACCCGCGCTCCGCATCGAGCGCGCGGGCTTCCGCAATCGCGCGCGGGTTGAGCGCGAGCATCGCGCGAAGCGTCGGTCCGCTGCGATCGTAGAGCGACAGGCGCGTCAGGTACTCGCGGACGATGTCCTCGGACGTCGTCAGGCCGCGGGTCATCGCATCCTGAAGCTGGTCGACGGTCTTTTCGACAACGGTGAACGGCCCACGCTCCGTCGTGGTGTGGCTCCAGTTGGCAATCTGCGAACGCTGCAGCGGCGTGAGCCCGCGGAAATCCGGCGCCGTCACGAGCGCGCGCGCGATGTCGGTGACGCGCCGGATTTCCGATCCCGCGGCCGGCACATGGGGTGTGCTGCCCGCCGGCGCCTCGGGCACGATGCCGTCGCGGATGCGCACCGAGCCCTGCGTCTTCGCGTCGTAGACCTCGCTCAGCCCCTTGACGACGAAGGTCACGAGCGCTCTGGTCTCGTGCGGCCGGAGCGGAATCCTGAACACGTAGCCGATGTGCGCAGGATCGAAACCCGGATACGCGGCCTCGAACGGATTCGCGTACATGTCGCCGGCACGCGTGAACAGTCCGCGCCCGGTTCCGAGCACGTGCGCCGACGGGCCGTGGCCGGACGGTCCGCGCATCGGATCGGCCACTCGCCGCACGTTCTGCATCATCGTCACGAAGGTGTCCGCCGTGTCCACCTGCCGATTGCCGCTCGACGTCGTCGCGATGGCCGCCAGGCCCCCTTCGTCGTAGGCGCCGACCGCGCCGCCCCACGCGACTTCGACGATCCGATCGTCATCGGCGGCGTTGGTCAACGCGTCGAAGTAGCGCAGGTAATCCGTGTCGCGCGGCGCGAAGATCGCACGCGAGACGACAATGTCGCCGGCGACGACGGGCGTCATCGAGTCGAAGCGGGCATCTCCGTCGGCGGCGAGACCGAAGCGCGTGAGGTAGCGGTTCGTGACGAGCGGCGCTGAATCGGCGCGCCGGACCTGCAGCTTCAGGTAGCCGAAGCCGTTGAACGGCATCGCCCGGCCGCCGGTCGCGATGCCGCCGCTATCCTGACTCCAGGGCGAGGTGTCCTGAACATCCCAGAATTGGCCGTCGGCCGACGCGGTCCGGGTGACGGCAGCGGGCCGGCCAACTGCGCCGGCGAGCACGATGGCGAGACAGAGTGCGGCGAGCGTCGCGGTCCGGAACGGTGATCTCTTCACAGCGCCGGATACTATCCGACGTCAGCGGCCGCCGTGAATCTCCTGCACGTAGTGGGCGCGCGATTCGACTTCGGCGAGCTTCGCCGCGGCATACGCCGACGCGTGCCGGAGCAGCGCGTCGCGTTCGGCGGCCGGCAGCACGTTGAGGTGCGCCGGATCGTGCCCTCGCATGCGGATGAAATCGTCCATCAGGGCCTGCTCGAGATGGGCCATCAGATCTTCCATGGGCCGGACGTCAGGGTCGTGGTGCATGAGCCCATTATGCGCGCACATGATAAGCGGCGGGTAAGGATAGAATCGCACGTATGAAACGCGCACTCATTCTCATATCCGCGGCCGTCCTGAGCAACGCTCTCGCCGCTCCTCTTCAGGCGACACGTCAGCCGCTGCGGGCCAGGCACGGCATGGTCGTGGCCATGGAGTCGATCGCCGCCGATGTCGGCGTGTCGGTGCTCCAGAAGGGCGGCAACGCGGTCGATGCGGCGGTCGCGGTCGGTTTCACGATGGCGGTCACCCATCCGTTTGCGGGCAACATCGGCGGCGGCGGCTACATGCTGATCCGGCTCGCGGACGGACGCGCGACGTTCATCGACTTCCGCGAGCGCGCGCCGGAGAAAGCGTCGCGCGACATGTACCTCGACGCAAAGGGCAACCTGACGCGCGACAGCATCGAGGGCTGGCGGTCGTCGGGCGTGCCGGGCACGGTGCGCGGCTTCGAGATGGCGCTCACGAAGTACGGCCGGCGCACCTGGGCCGACGACTTGGCGCCGGCCGTCGAGCTCGCGAAGAAGGGCTTCCCAGCGTCGTACGCGCTCTCGGAGTCGCTGAAGGGATCGCGCAGCCTGGCCAGCTCGCCCGAGTCAAAGCGGATTTTCCAGAGGAACGGCGCGTTCTTCGATGTCGGCGAGACCATCACCGAGCCGGAGCTCGCGCAGACGCTGGAGCGGATCGCGAAGAACGGGCCCGGCGAGTTCTACGAAGGTGAGACGGCACAGAGGTTCGCCGACGAAATGGCCAAGCATGGCGGCCTGATCACGCAGAACGATCTCCGGAATTACCAGGCGATCGAGCGCGCGCCGCTGACTGGTCAGTACAAGGACTACACGGTAATCACCGCCCCGCCGTCGAGCTCGGGCGGTGCCGCGATCCTCGAGATGATGGGGATCCTCGAGGGCACGAACTACGAGAAGGCCGGCGCCGGATCGGCGTCCGCGATCCACTGGGCGGCCGAGGTGATGCGCCGCGCCTATGCGGATCGCAACACCTACCTCGGCGATCCCGACTTCGTGAAAGTGCCGCTCAAGGGGCTGCTCGATCCGGCGTACCACGCGAAGCTGCGCGCCTCGATCGATCCGGAGCGGGCGACGCCGAGCGAGCAGGTCAACCCGGGCCGTCCGGTTGGCAGCGAGCAGATGGAGACGACGCACTACACGGTGGTCGACGCGGACGGCAACGCGGTCGCGGTCACCTACACGCTCAACGGCGGCTACGGCAATGGCATCACGGTGCCGGGGCTGGGCTTCCTGCTGAACAACGAGATGGACGACTTCTCGTCGAAGCCCGGGTCGCCGAACATGTTCGGCCTCGTGCAGGGCGAGGCCAACGCGATCGCGCCCGGCAAACGGCCGCTGTCGTCGATGTCGCCGACGATCCTCGTCAGGGACGGCAAGCTGTTCATGACCGCCGGCGCGCCGGGCGGCTCACGCATTCCCACCGCGGTGCTCCAGGTGATCCTGAACGTCATCGACTTCAAGATGAACGTGCAGGACGCCATCGACGCGCCGCGCTTCCACCATCAGTGGCTGCCCGACAAGCTGTCGCTCGAACGTGGCATCTCACCCGATACGGTCGCGCTCCTCAAGTCCCGCGGCTACGACGTCGACGACGCCGCAGGCGTCGTGATCGCGCAGGTCGCCGCCATCGTCAGCGACGGCGGGTGGTTGCAGGGTGGATCGGATGGACGGTCCGGTGCAGGGAAGGCGGCAGGGTACTGACCGCTGGCAATGAAGAATTGGAATTGAGAATTAAGAATTCGTGACCGTTCGCAGCGTGTCGACGAATTCTTCATTCTTACTTCTCAATTCTTAATTTCCTCACTGCCCACATCCATCGTCGACGTGAACCCGTTAGTGCCCGAGTGGCTCCACTTCGCCTTCTCGCTCGAATGGGTATGCGACACTGATTTGTACTGCGTGTAGTCCTGATACGCGGGGGTCGGCAGGTTGCTGATCTTCACCGGCTTGCCGCCGAAGCCGGCCATCACGTCCATCTCCACGGCAGATTCAGGGCCCGAGAACTTCACCTTTTTCTCGGTGATGTCCATCGTGATCGGCGCCTTCGTGAAGGAGAGCATGCCGCGATGGAAGCCGGCGAACGCGATCGGGAGCAGCGCCTCGATCGCGGCCATCTGTTTGTCGCTGACCGTATCGCTCACGTAGATCTTCGACCAGTCGCGCATTGTGAAGGTCACGAGGAATGTGACGCCGCCGAGGTCGACGTCCTCGTAGTGGCCCGATTCGATCGCGATGATGCGATTGCCTTCGCACGGGTTGCGATTCGGGTTGCCACCGAAGTTGCACGGACACGAAATCGTGCAGCTGCAGCTTTCGGCCACGGTGGCGGTGACGTGCCAGCTGGGCGCCGCCGCGCGCGGCGGGGTCATTGCAGTGAAGAGGAACACGGCGGCAAGAGACGCTCTGCGCATGCGCACAGCGTCTACTGTGGGCGACAGACTGTCAATGGCTAATGGCTGATGGCTGATGGCAGATGGTTAATTGACCATGGACCCTATGCCATCAGCCATTAGCCATCAGCCATTGACGGGTTTCTCACTGTTTGGGACGCGTCGGAAAAGTCGCCGGGCGGGCCTTGGCGGCGTTCTTCTGCGGCACCGCGGTGCGATCGAGCGCCTGGAGCAGCTTCGACACGTAGGCCATGCTTTCGGCGCGCTCTTCACCGAGAACGTAGATTTCGTAGAGCACGCCCTTGAACGTTGCCAGCAGCGCCTTCAGCGCGTCGACATGCAGCGGATCGTCGCCGGCGCCAAGCAGCTCGATGACGCGGAACAGCGTTGGGGGCAGCCCTTCGTGCTTCTGCGCCAGCGCGTGAAGGCTCGCGACGAAGTCGTCTTCCTGTACGCCCTCGACCTCGAAGGTCTTCCAGATCGCGCGGCGCGCGCAGGCGCTGCCGCCGACGCTGAAGGCCATGTTGAGACAGCCGTCCGCTTCCTCGAGCAGCTGCCGCACCGGCTCCGGCACGCGAGGATCGACGACGAGGAAGCGCGGCGCCGGCGTGCGGTCGCCTTCGATTTCGATGGGTTCTGGCATGGTCGACTCCGGCTCTGCTTTCAAAACGCTCGCCGTCCGATTGGTGTCAGATCGAAACGGAATTGCACGCGAGACCACGCCCGGCCCTTTCAAAACCCGCAGCCGGCGCACAAAAGTGTCAAGCTGTGGCGCGATGCCGTTCTCGAAACTCGAGCTCCCTCACCCGCTGATTCTGTTGCTCGCCGGCGTTGCCGCAGCGGCCGCGCTCACGTGGATCCTTCCGGCCGGAGCGTTCGATCGCCGCGATGATCCGGCGACCGGCCGGCGGGTGGTCGTCGCCGGAACGTACCACGCTGTGGCGCGAGCGCCCGTCGGACCGTTTGCCGCGGCGGTTGCCGTGCCGCGCGGCTTCGTTGCCGCCGCCGACGTGGTTGCCGTCGTCCTCTTCGTCGGTGGCGCGTGGGTGGTGGTCGATCGCGTCGGCACGCTGCCCGCGCTCGTCGCGGTACTCGTCTCGCGCTTCAGGCAACGCGGACTCTGGGCAATACCGGTCGTCTGCCTCTTCTTCGCCAGCATGGGCGCGCTCGAGAACATGCAGGAAGAAATCATCCCGCTCGTGCCGGTGCTGCTCGTGCTCGGCCAGGGGCTCGGCGTGGACGCGGTCGTCGTGGTCGCGATGAGCGCCGGCGCGGCGATGATCGGGAGCGCGTTCGGGCCGACGAACCCTTTTCAGGCCGGCATCGCGCTCAAGCTCGCGCAGCTGCCGCCGATCGCCGGCGGCCGGCTCCGGCTCGCGATGTTCGTGGCGGCACTCGTGCTCTGGATCGTCTGGACGCTGAGGCACGCCGCACGCCACCGCGTCGTGCGCGTCGACGCAGGCGGCGGCGATGCGGCAACGCTGCCGGCGCGCCACCTCCTGATTCTCGTGATCGCGCTGGCGCCGATGGCGGCGTACGTCTACGGCGCGCTGCGGCTGGACTGGGGATTCAACGAGCTGTCCGGCGCCTTCCTGATCGCCGGCGTCGCCGCCGGGATGGTCGGCGGCCTGTCCCTCACGGCGACGATCACCGCCTACCTCGAGGGCGCCGCCAGCATCGTCGGCGCGGCGATCCTCATCGGCACCGCGCGAAGCATTTCGCTCGTGCTCGAGGACGGCCGCGTCGTCGACACGATCCTCAACGGCCTCGCGCAGCCGCTCGAGCGCGTCCCGTCGGTCGCGGCCGCGCTGCTGCAGATTCCCGTTCACGCGCTCATTCACCTGGCGGTGCCGAGCGTCAGCGGCCAGGCCGTGCTCACCATGCCGTTGTTCGTGCCGCTCGCCGATCTCCTCGGTCTGTCACGCCAGGTGCCGGTGCTCGCGTATCAGGCCGGCGCGGGACTCGCGGAGCTGATCTGGCCGACCAACGGCGCGCTGATGGCGGTGCTCCTCGCGGCCGGCGTGCCGTATCAGCAATGGATTCGATTCGCGGCGGGCGCCGTCGCGGTTGCCGCGCTGCTCGGCGTGGCGGCGATCTCTGCCGTGCTGTGGTTTGGCGCCGGAGGATGAACCGATCCCCCGCCGACAACGTCTGACCGGACAGCGCGTGGGCGCAGGAGGGATGAGCATGCTCCGCCTGTTCGTTTTCGGCACGATCGCGACACTTCTCATCGTGGCGCCGCGTTCCGCGACGGCGGCCGCCGACCCGCTGGTCTCGACCGACTGGCTGCAGCAGCACCTCAACGACCCGCAGGTGCGGGTCATCGCGACCGGCGATCGCGGCCGCTTCGATCACGGCCACATTCCCGGCGCGCGGTTCCTCGAGCACATGGACACCATCGGCAGCGGCCACACGCTGCTGCCGCCGGACAAGCTCGCGATCGTCCTGACCAGGGCCGGCGCGGCCGACGGGATGCACATCGTGCTCTACGGCGACAGTCCGATGACGACAGGCTGGGTGTACATGGCGCTCGGATCGGTGGGACACGAAGCGGACGTCTCGCTGCTCGACGGCAGCGTGGAACTGTGGGGAACCGAAGGACGGCCGGTGGCGACGACGGCCACACCGCCTGCGACGGGAACGCTCACGGTCCGGCCCGCGCCGGATCTCGCAGTCGATGCCGCGTGGGTGAAGAGCCATCTCGACTCGCCCGCCATCCGGCTGCTCGATGTGCGCACCACCGGCGAGTGGAACGCGGGACACCTGCCGAATGCGACGCTCGTTCTCTGGCCGGATCTTTTCGCCGATCAGCGCAGCCTCAAATTCAAGTCGCCTGACGAGATTCGCGCGCTCTTCACGAAAGCCGGAGTCAAGCCGGATCAGCAGGTCGTCACCTACTGTGCGGTCGGGATGCGCGCGAGCCTGATGTATTGGGCAGCGAGATCGGTGGGCCTGCCCGCGCATGTCTACGTCGGATCCTGGCAGGACTGGTCGAAGAACGCGGAGAATCCTGTCGTCCGATAGCCTGACGCTGGGCTGAAGCCTTCGCGCTACCTCCCGCGTCGTGCGTTGACGCCCGCGGAAGCCGAGGCGATAACGTCCCGTCGTGATCCTTCGGCGGCGACCATTCACAATTCCTCGCTCGGAGCGTGGATGGGCCCGCGTGAGCTGCACACGTAGCGCGAAGGCTTCAGCCGAGCGACGGCCAAGGCTATACACTTGCCGGCATGTTCGACTACATCATCGTCGGCGCAGGATCGGCCGGCTGTGTGCTGGCGAACCGTCTGTCGGAGCGGCCGGACACCACCGTCCTCTTGATCGAGGCAGGCGGCCAGGACGCCAGGCAGGAAATTCATATTCCCGCCGGCTGGCCCAAGCTGTTCAAGAGCGACGTGGACTGGGCGTTCACGACCGAGCCGCAGCCGCGCCTCGCGCAGCGCCGCCTGTACTGGCCGCGCGGCAAGGTCCTCGGCGGATCGAGCTCGATCAACGCGCTGATTTACACGCGCGGCCACCCCCGCGACTTCGACGACTACGGCGCCGCCGTCCCGGTATTCGAGCGCGTCGAGCGGATGGTCGGCACCTCTGATGCCCGGCCCGGGCATGTGCTGACGCGCGCGTTCGTCGACGCCTGCGTGGCCGCGGGCATCCCGCCGACCAGCGACTTCAACGGCGCACAGCCGGAGGGCGCCGGGTTCTTCCGCGTCACAGTCAGCGGCGGTCGGCGATGCAGCGCAGCGGCCGCGTATCTCAAGCCGATCCTGTCGCGCCCCAATCTCACGATCCGGACGGGCACGATTGTCTCGCGAATCGAGATCGACGGCGATCGCGCGGCCGGCGTCGCCTGCGTCGGGCAGGCCGGAGACGAGACGATCCGGGCGCGCCGCGAGGTCATCGTCGCGAGCGGCGCCGTGAAGTCGCCGCAACTGCTCCTGCTGTCCGGGATCGGCCCGGCGGCGCATCTGCGATCGGTCGGCGGGCCGGTCGTCCGCGATCTGCCCGGCGTCGGCCGCCACCTTCAGGATCACCTGGTGGCCGGCGTCATCCATCAATGCGCGCAGCCGATCTCGATGAGCGACGCCGGCAACCTGAAGGACCTCGTACAGTACCTCGTGACGCACAAGGGACGACTCTGCTCGAACATCGCGGAGGCGGGAGCGTTCGTGCGCGTCGAGGCGAACGCCGATCGTCCGGACATCGAGCTGATCTTCGCGCCCGTGTTCTACATGAACCACGGCTTCGACAACCCGAAAGGGCACGGCTATTCGATTGGCGCGGTCCTGCAGCACCCGGCCAGCATCGGGTCGGTCGAGCTCGGCTCAGCCGATCCGCTCGCGCCGCCGGTGATCCAACCGAACTATCTCTCCGCTCGTCGCGACGCAGAGGTTCTGCTCGAAGGCGTCAAGCTGGCGCGCCGCGTCGCGTGCGGCACATCGTTCGATCAGTATCGCGGCGCCGAGCTGTGGCCGGGTGAATCGGCGGCGAGCGACGCCGCGATCCTCGAGCGGATCCGCGAGACCGCCGAGACGCTGTATCACCCGATTGGGACCTGCTCGGCCGGCACGGGCCCCGAGGCAGTGGTCGACGCCGAGTGCCGCGTTCACGGCATCGCCGGCCTGCGTATCGTCGACGCGTCCGTGCTGACGTCGCACATCACCGGCCATCCCAACGCGATCGTGATGGCGACCGCCGAGCGGGCGGCCGACATGATCGCGAGCAGCCAGGGCTCGCACGTCTAGCGCGTGACGTTCGTCTTCTTCGTCTCGGGTGCGGCTGGACTCATCTTCGAGATGGTCTGGTTCCATCGCAGCAGCCTCGTCTTCGGCAGCAGCGTGTGGGCCGCGACCATCGTGCTCTCCAGTTTCATGGGCGGGCTGGCGGTCGGCAACGCGTTCGCCGGCCGCTACGCGCGCGGGCGCCGCGAATTGCTGCGCGCGTATGCCGCGCTCGAACTGATCGTCGCCGTCACCGGCCTCACGCTCACCTACGGACTGCCGCCGCTGGCCGCCGTCGTCGCGCGCCTGTCGGCGGGTGGCGGCGACGCCGCCGTGAACGCCGTCAGGCTCGCGATCGCATTCACGGTAATGCTCGTGCCGGCGACGGCAATGGGCGCAACCCTGCCCGTGCTCACCGGCGCGCTCGTGCGATCCCGCGCGCAATTCGGGCCGATCGTCGGCCGGTTGTACGGCTGGAACACGCTCGGCGCCGTCGTCGGTGTCGTCGCGACGGAAACCGTGCTGATCGGCCGCGTCGGGATCGCTGGCGCGGCCTGGATTGCCGCACTGCTCGACGGGCTGGCCGCTGCAGTCGCGCTGCAGTGTGCCCGGCGTGCAGGTTCGACCGTGTCGGCCTTCGACGGTGGCCCGGATTCGCACGCCGCCGGTGCGCGACCCGTTCTCGCCGCCGCGTTTCTCGCCGGCGCCTCGCTGCTCGCCCTCGAAGTCGTATGGCTGCGCTTCCTGTCGATGTACGTGCTGTCGACGACGCTGGCGATGAGCGTGATGCTGGCGGTGGTGCTCGCCGCGATCGGTCTCGGCGGAATCGCCGGATCGCGCTGGCTGGCGCGCAGTAGTGATGGAGCGGCGCGGCCGGCGACCGTTGCGTTTCTCGCCGGCTGCGCGACGGTCGCGTCGTACTGGGCATTTCAGTGGACGACCGGCGGCAGCCAGATCGCGGAATGGCGGCGCATCCTGTGGCTGGCCGCCGCGCTCGCCGGCCCGACCGCGTTCCTGTCCGGCGTGCTCTTCACCTTCTTCGGTGCGGAGCTGAGTCGAGCGCTTGCATCGCCAACGCAGGCGTCGGCATGGCTGACGCTGGCGAACACGATCGGGGCGATGAGCGGGCCTGCGATCGCGGCGCTGATGCTCCTGCCGGCGTTCGGCATGGAACGGGCGATCTTCGGGGTCGCGGCGGCCTACTGCGTGATCGGCGCGATCGCGGCCGGCGCATCGCGGACGTGGAAGCAGACGCGCGTCAAGACGCTGTATGCATCGGCGGCTGCCGCCGGTGTCGCGCTGCTGCTGTTTCCGTTCGGCGTGATGGATCGTGCTTACTTCCTGCGCGCCGCAGCGCCGTACATGCTCGACGGATCGCAAATCGTCGCGACCCGCGAGAGTCAGTCGGAGACGATCTTCCTGATGCAGCAGCAGTGGCTGGGCCGCGCCGTCTACAACCGGCTCGTCACCAATGGTTTTTCGATGACTGGAACCGGGACGGCGGGCACGCGCTACATGCGCTACTTCGCCTACTGGCCGATGCTGCTGCACGACCCGCCGCTCGCGCGCGCGCTCGTCATCTGCTACGGCGTCGGCGTGACCGCAGCTGCCGTGCTCGACATTCCCTCGCTCACGTCGCTCGACGTCGTCGAGATCTCGCCGGCGATCGCCGCCGCCAGCGACATCGTCTATGCGGACGGCGGCCATCCGCTGCGCGACCGCCGCGTGCGCCTGCACGTCGAGGACGGGAGGTTCTTCCTGCAACGCACGCGCGACCGGTTCGATCTGATCACCGGCGAGCCGCCGCCGCCGCGGACGCCGGGCGCGGTGAACATCTACACCGAGGAATACTTCCGCCTGATCCGCGACCGGCTCGCCGACGGCGGCATCACGACCTACTGGCTGCCGGTCGCGCGGCCGGATCCAGGCACCGACGTCAACACGATCGTGCGCGCGTTCTGCGAGGTCTTCGCGGACTGCTCCCTGTGGAACGCGACGCCATCGGACTTCATGCTGGTCGGGACGAAAAACCTGGCCGGACCGGCGCGGGAAGAGACGTTCCGCGCCGCGTGGCAGGATTCGGCGCGCGGGACGCGGCTGCGCGAAGCCGGCTTCGAGCAACCGGAGCAGATCGGGGCGACGTTTCTCGGCGACGCCGAGTACCTGCGCGGGCTGACCCGCGACGCGCCGGCCCTCACCGATGACTTTCCGCAGCGGATCGTGCCGACACGCGCCCGCCTCTCACTCTCAGACCCGCGAGACAAGGACGACTCGAGCGTGATCGCCCTGTACGAGAACGTGCTCGATCCCGATCGCGCGCGCCGCGCCTTTGCGGCGTCGCCGTGGATCGGGCGGCTGTGGCCGGCATCGCTCGCCGCCGGCACCCAGCCGTTCTTCGCCTCCCAGCGGATCCTCAACCGCGTCCTGTCTGAGGGACCGAGGCCGCTCGCGCAGATCGACGATCTCCACGGGTTGCTCACCGGGACACGGCTGCGCACGCTGCCGCTCTGGCTGCTCGGCAGCGACATGGTGAAGCAGCGAATCGCGGAGTCGAGCGCCGAGCGGACCGCGGCAACCGAATACGCGCTCGGCCTGGGCGCGCTCAGCGCGCGCGACTATCTGCGCGCCGCCGCACACCTCGGCGAAGCAGAACGGCGCGGCCTGCGCGAACCGACGGTCCGAGCGCTGCAGGTGTACGCGATGTGCCTCGCGGGAGATGTCGGGACTGCAAAGCAGCTCGCCGCCGGTGTATCACCACAAACCGGCGACGAGAAATATTTCTGGGACTGGATGGCAAAGACGTTCGGCGTCAAGGGAGGCGATAGCTGGTAGCGTCCGGCTCGAGCAGGACCCACGCGGGAAAGCAACCGCAGAGAACGCGGAGCAGGCAGAGTTTAGAGCAGGTTGCAAAATTAGCTCGCTCGGACGACAAGCAACCGCAGAGCACGCTCTCTGCCGTCTCTGCGCCCTCCCGCGATCAGAAATCGAACTGCGCGCCGATCTTCACCAGCCTCCCCTGAAGAATCTGCGTCGGCGAGAGCCAGTTCGTGCCGTAGGTGGTGTTCAGCGACAGGATCGCACTCGAGTTCAGGACGTTGAAGAGGTCGACCGACGCCTGAATGCGGCTGCCGTGCGCCATGCGGAACATCTTGCCGAAGCGCACATCGAGCTGCGTCACGCGGTCGCCGTACATCGTACCGGGCGCGATCAGCTGCGCCGCCGCGGTTCCGAGACCGAGCGGTCGATTGAGGTTCTGCACCTGCGCACTGGTCACCGTGTAGCGCGCGAGGACCTGCGGCCCCAGACGGTTCTGCAACGTCGCGCTCGCCTGCAGGCCCCACCACGGCAGCGGATAGCTCGCCGCCGCCTTGACGTCGGCCTGGAAGGGCGGCTCGACGTGGCAATAAAGCGTGCTCGGCGTCGTCGCCGCGCCGGCGACGGCGGTGCTGCCGAAGGGCAGCAGCGTGCCGGCGCTCGACGCGAGCACGCCGGCGACCGGCGCGTAGCCGACCAGCACGCTGCCCGCGGCGGCGCAGATGTCGGTCACCTCGTGGCCGATGCTGGTGCCGCCCGAGACGAATCCGCCGCGCGGCAGGCGCGCGGTCGCGTTGACGTCGTAGCCGGTGTAGACGTCGCTGACGTCGCCGAAGTTGCTCGCCTTCTGCACGGCGTAGAACGGCAGCGTCGCGAACGTGGTCGGGTTCTGGTCCATGAACCCGCAGATCTGATTGCCGCCGCCGTTCGGCAGCCGCGAATCGACCGGCGAGGTGACGCAGAACGAGCTGAACGAGCTCGCCGGCGGATGGTTGATGTCCTGGCTCGCGAAGAAGTTGCCGAACGCGTGCCGCGTGTACTGGAAGTCGACGGCGACGCGGGGGTGCAGCTGCTGCTGCACCCCCGCCGAGACCTCGCGATCGTTCGGCCGCACGCCGAAGCCGCCGGTGATCGACGGATCGTATTGTGCGGCGACGTTCAGCGACCCGAGCGGCTGGTTGAGCTGACCGCATTCGCCGTTCTGCGCCGGGTTGCTCAGCGTGCAGTCGGGCAGGAAGTTGCCGTTGGTGTCGGTCCACGAGCGCGAGGCGCTGTTGATCGACGTGTTGACGCGGTTGTTCAGCGTCGCCATGTTGGTCGACTCGCTGGCGACGTAGCGGCCGAAGTTCGCGCGCGCGACGGTCTTGCCGTCGCCGAAGAGATCGAAGGTCGCGCCGACGCGCGGCGAGAGATCGGTCCAGTGGGGGACGTCGTTGATCGGATCGTACTGGCGCGCCGCGACGAACGGAATCGCCGCGAGGTCCTGCGCCGGCACGTAGGCGTTGTGGTAGTCGAAGCGGATGCCGACGTTCAACGTCAGCCGATCGACGGTCCAGCGATCCTGCGCGTAAATCCCGAGAGCCGCCTTCAGGTGCTCGGTGTCGATCAGCGGCCGCGCGTACTCGGTAATCGTCGTCGGGATGCCGCGGAGGAAGGTCCAGGCCTGCGACTGGTTGGTGTCGTAGCGATAGTTGCGCGTGCCCCACATGTCCTGCATGCCGACGCGGAACGCGTGGCTGCCGGTCACGTAGTTCGCGGCAAAGCGCATGTTGTATTGATGGTTGGCCGCCGTCGTGAACACGTTCGCCGCGCCGTAGAGGGTGCCGAGCGACGATTCGGTTTTCGACACCACCGCGTCGGGTCCGAGCCCGCTGATGTTGTACGGTTCGGGACCGAAAATCCAGGTCTCGTTGTAGAAGGTGAAGCCGCCCTCGAACAGCAGCCTGTTGGTCATCGGGTTGGTCCACGTCGACTGCAGCAGATACTCCGGCGAGTGCGTGAAGTAGACGCCGGCTTCCGGCGAGTTGGTGGCGCTACACTGGTTGCAGTCCACCAATCGCTGGTTGAAGTGGCTGAAGAAGGTGAACTTGTTGCGCTGCGAGGCCTGCCACGTCAGGTTCGCCGTCTCGCCGCGCGTCCACGTGTCGCCCCCGATCGTCTGGCTCGCCAGATCCTGCGAGTTCGGCACCAGCGTCGTCGGGTGGAACGCGTCGCCGTAGGTGCAGCCGCTGACGCTCGAGCAATACTGCGGCGCGCCCGGCCGCAGGTTCGTGAACATGCCGGCGACGTAGTTCTGCGCGCCGTTGTAGCGGAGCCCGGCGAGGAACCACAGCTTGTCCCTGACGATCGGCCCGCCGACGACCGGGTTCAGGTCCCACAGCTTGTTGACGCGATTGACCGCCTTCAGGCCGCGGTCCTGCAGATCCTGGGTCAGGTTGTCGCTCTGCAGGCTGGTGTTGGCGAAGTTCGTGAACAGATAGCCGTGATAGGAGTTGCCGCCCTCTTTCGCGATGATGTTGGTGAGCACCCCGCTCGAGCGCGACTCGGCGGTGAGGCCGCTCGTCGTCACCGCCATCTCCTGCACGGTGCCGGTGTTGACCACCAACGTCGTGTTGTAGCCGCCGCCGGTGTTGTTCATGTTGTTGAACGGCATCCCGTTGATCACCAGCGGCATCTGATCCGAGCGGCTGCCGTGCACCGACAGCGTCTGATACCGGTCGCCGCCGGTGCCGCCGACGTCCTGCGAGCCGAGCGCGATCTGCACGCCGGGCACGAGCACGCTGAGGTTCTGGAAGCTGCGCCCGGTCGGCAGCGCGTCGATGATTTCATGGGTCAGCGACTTGCGCTGCGTGACGCTCTGCGTGTCGATGAGCGGGCTCTCGGCGGTGACGGTGACCGTCTCTTCGACCGCGCCGACCCGCAGCTCGACGTTGACCGTAGCGGTGAAGTCGGACGTGAGCACGATCCCGTCGCGCTTCAGGGTGTTGAACCCGGGCAGGGTGAAGACGACGGTGTAGGTGCCCGGCCGCAGCTCGATGATCTTGTAGTTGCCCTGGCCGTCGCTGGTGGCGGTGCGCACCTTCTCGATCAGCACCGGGCTCGACACTTCCACCGTGACGCCCGGCAGCACTGCGCCGCTGGTGTCCTTCACCTGGCCGGCGATGCTGCCGGTCTGCGCGACCGCCGCGCCGGCGCCGGCAAGCGTGCACACGAACGCGACCGCCGCCGGCAGCTTCCTCAGCTTCACCATCTCTCCCCCCTTTTGAAGCGGGCGAAAAACGCTCGAAACATAGGCGGCGCGCGCCAGAAGTGTCAACAGGGATTCGCGCGGCGGATTCGCGCAGCGGTCACGCTCTGATTGGCGGCAGGCGTCCGCGCACGGCGTCCTCGAGGTCGTCGATCTTGTCGATGACCGCGTTGAGCTTGCGCGACAGCGCCTGCACCTCGGCCTCCGCCCGGCGGTTCACCGCGAAGTCGAGCTCGCCGCGCAGCCGATCCTTCGTGTCCTGGCGGTTCTGGCTCATCATGATCACCGGCGCCTGCAGCGCGGCGAGCATCGAGAGCAGCAGGTTCAGGAGGATGAACGGGTACGGATCCCAGGCGCGGCCACCGAGCACGACGTTGACGATCGAGTAGATCACGAGCCCGGCGAGAAACGTGATGATGAACGTCCACGAGCCGCCGAAGCCGGCGACCGTGTCGGCAACCCGGTCGCCAACGGTCGCCTCCGATTCGATCATCTCGTTCGGATTGCGCGCGGCGCGGAGCCGGACCAGCTGCTGCGCGCCGTGAATCTGGCGGCCGAGCACGGTGAGCATATCCATCGCCGCGTGCGGCCGCCGCTGCACCAGCGTCTCGATGTCGTGGCGGTCGACCTCGATACACACGGTCTCCTCAACGGCGACGGCGTTGGTCTGGTGCGGGCTGTTCTCCAACATCGACGCGAAGCCGAAGAACTCACCGCTCGCCGGCTCGTCGACGATGACGTCCTGCTGATCGTCGTCGATCGTCGTGACGCGGACGGCGCCGGAGACGAGGACGTAGGCGCGGCCGCCGGGATCGCCGATGCGGTAGATTCGCTGGCGCGGCGTGAACTTGGTGAGCTCGACCTGCCCCGCCAGCACCGCCAGTTCTTCGTCGTCGAGCAGCGCGAAGAAGGGGACTTCGCGCAGGATTGCTGCATCGCACGCCACACGTCACCTCGCTGTCGCGTTCGGGGTTCGGGGGTTCGGGGTTCGGCGTTCTCGTTCTTTGGTTCGGGGTTCTAGGGTTCTAGGGTTCTCGGGTTCTCGGTTCTGGGTTCTCGGTTCCGGGTTCTAGGTTCCGGGTTCTACCGATCGAGATCAACTAGAAAGATGTTTCTTCGTGGGTCTTCGTGGGCTTAACTTCGTGGGAGACGGCGCTGGTCAGCCTTTGACGGTGAACCCGCGTTTCTGGAGAGCTTCGCGGACGCGATTGCGGAGGTCGCCTTGCAGTTCGACGATGCCGTCGCCGACTGCGCCGCCGGTCCCGCACGCGCGCTTGAGATCCTGGGCGAGATTGTTGAGGAACGCGGCGTTGCGCGGCAGATCGTAGACCACCGTGACGGTTTTGCCGCCGCGGCCCGCCTTCTCGATCCGCAGCTTCGCGATCACGCGATCGGGGACCGGTTCGTTCGGCGTGCGCTGGCTGCTGCATGTGCAGTCGCGCTCGGGCCAGCCGCACGTGGGGCAGGTGCGGCCCGTCGCCGTCGAGTAGACGTGACGGGCGTTTGATCGATCGGACATCTGGATTGGCCGGGCAGGCGTGACAGGTCAGGAGGGTCTGGGCGGTCGGGGCGGTCGGAATTGAGCCGGCGACGCTCGGACAAAACGCTCGAGCGAGCCGATCGGTCGAATCACCGGAACCTCCGACCTGCCAGGCTTGCCCGACCTACCTGACCTGCGGCCCACCTGACCTACGCGGCTTACCCGGCTCACCCGACCTACTTGACCGCTACCTTCACGAGTGCCGTCGTCCAGCAGCAGCCGAAACCGCCGCCGCCGTCGCCCGAGTAGTCGTTCGCGGTGACGTGCAGCACATAGTCGCCCACCTCGCTGAAGGTGGCATTCGCCGTCGCCTTCGCGCTGTAGGCGCCCTCGCCCTGAGTCAGTTTTTCGAGATCGGGCCGCGCCTTGTCGAACGTCACGGTTCCTGGACCGCGGTACTTCGACCACCGCACGGCCGCCGCGGGACGCGACCCCGAGACAGGCGCGCCGGTGCCGCTCGTGTACTTCATGTCGTCGGTGAGCCAGAGCGGCAGCGCGAGCGGCATTCCGACCGTCGCCGTCAGCGACGGCGCGTTCGCCAGCATCGCAATCGGCCCCTGCGTCGTCTTGCCGGTCTGCTCGAAGCGGATGACCGGCGGCGTGTTGCCGACCGCGATCTCGGTAAACGGGGACATCACGTAGTCGGCGTGGAGTCTGAGTGGGATGCTGGTCGTCGCACCGTTCGCGGTGATCGTCCAGACGTAGCTGTCGGTCGGCTTGAACTCGCGAGGGACGTTCACGATGAACATGCCCCACTGCCTGCCGGTCAGGAAGTGCGTCGGTTGCCCCATGTCGGGGCCGCCCGGCTCGATCCGGTTGTTCGGACCGATGGGGATGTCGAGTTCCTGGCGCGAGTTGCGGTTGTAGTAGCCGATGAGGAACGAGCGCGATCCGTCCTGGTTGTAGTACCACCCCTCGAATGCGCCCGTGACGCTGTCACCGGATCCGCGCCGCGGTTCCGGAATGGCAATTTTCTGCGCAGACACAACCACGCCGCCGGCCAGCAGGCCGGCGGCGCAGACGAGCCCGAGTCGGTTCACTGTTGCTTCTCGTTGTCGTTGGTGGTTTTCGCCGTCTTTGCTTTGCGCTCCGCCTGCAGGTCCTTGAACTCCTGATCGTTGAAGTACACGACGTTCATCCAGGCGTGCGCCATCTCGTCCACTGTCCGATCGCCGTAGCCGACCCACTGATCCGGATCGGGGTTGTTCTTGTTGCCCTTCGTGTTGTCGTACCACGCGGTGACGTGGATGACCGTGCCCTTCGGCAGCAGCGGCGCCGCGTCGTCCTCGTAAATGTAGTTGGTCATCCAGTTGAAGTTGAAGTTGCCGACATAGCTGATCACCTGACGGCTGCCGTCGGGCATGATCGCTTCTACTTCCATCGCCTTGCCGCGGAGATGGAAGTGCGGCTGGAAGTTCTGGATGAGCGCGTTCTCCTTGAGGACGGTGAACCCTTCGGTCATCGCCATCGAGTTCGGCGGGATGTCGAGCATCTTCGAGCGGTCGATGCCGGTGAACCCGATCAGGTAGCTGCGCTTCTTCGGCTCTTCACCCTTCTTGTAGAACCAGACGCCGATTTCCGATCCGCCGGTGACCTCCTCGCCGACCGCATGGATGTGCTGGTCCCACGAAATCTTCTCGCCGGGCAGCAGCAGCTTGCCGGTGCCGGGCCGGTAGAGGTCGTAACCCTTGCCGATCGCCCACTCCATGAGCTGAGGCCGCCGATTCACGAGATCGCCGTCGTCGAAGCCGCCGCGTGCCGGACCACTCGCCGTGCCGGTGTTGACCGCGTCGGGATCGTTGTTCAGCACGAGGTACGCAATCGAGTGATGGATGATCTTGCGCGACTTGAGGTTCGACGGCCGGATCTCGACCAGCTTCACCCACCGCGGCTCGTTGAGCGGGATGTCCGACATCGGGCGGAACCAGACGTCCTGGTGCTCGGCCGGCATCGTGTAATCGGGCGAGCGAACGACCAGATCGGGCTCACCGAAACCGTCGCGCACCGCCTTCCACTGGTTGTCGGTCACGAGCGGCTTGGGCGGCGGCATGTCCTTCGGGTCGCCCTGCGGCGAGCCGGCGTCGACCCAGCGCACGATCGTGTCGATCTGCTCATCAGTGAGCGACATGTCGTTCTTGAACTTCTGCACGCCGACGGTCTTGTCGATATGCCACGGCGGCATCTGCCGAGTTGCCACGCGCTCCTTGATCGAGCGCGCCCACGGTCGCGCGTCCTGATAGGTGATCAGCGACATCGGCGCGATGGAATTCGGCTGATGGCACTCCTGGCACTTGGCCTGGAAAATGGGGGCGACGTCTTTGGTGAACGTCACATTCTTCGGTGCGTCAGCCGCAAACCCCGGCGCGGCGATCGCCAGAACAGTCCCGACTGCAAACAGACGGAGCATCAGCTTCCTCCCCTTCCGCTCGTTCGTGCACATAGTACGTCTTGGTTATTCTCAAGCCAAAGCG
>DATFWL010000169.1:0-6102 GCA_035259385.1 Vicinamibacterales bacterium
CCGTTTCACGGCGACACGCGGGATGAACGGGAGATCATCGAAGCGGCGTTAGCCGAGACTCGAGGCCGGATCGCCGGACCGTCAGGCGCGGCGGCCAGGCTGAACATTCCTCCCTCCACGCTCGAATACAAGATCAAGTCCTTGAATATTCGAAAGAGCCAATTCAAGTTCGGCGGCGGCCCCCGCGACTCCCGCTAGCTCGCAAGATTCGCAAGACTCGCAAGATTCGCAACATTCGCGAGCGCACCGTCGGCAACGCGTCCTGTATCTCTCTCCATTTCAATAGGTTGTGAGTGGCGCCCGGTTTGCCATGACAACGCCAAGCCGCGATGGCCTGCCGAATCGACCGACTTCAGGTTAAGAGGGATCTTGTGGTGTTGCGCATCAGCGGACGAATTACGCAGGAGGACGCTGAGGTCCTCCGTGCCGCGATCGATCAGGAAGGCGGCGCGATCGCCATCGATCTCGGCGAGGTCAGCCTGGTCGAGCGCAGTGCGGTGAACTTGCTGGCACTCAGCGAAGCGAGAGGCATCGAACTCCGAAACTGCCCCCCGTACATCCAGGAATGGATCGCGCGCGAACAACAGCAGCCATGACGTCACCGGTACATTCAGACCTTCAAAAGTGACCGACATCGAGGACCGGAAGCGCGCCGACACTGCGATCGGCACGAGCGAACGGAATTTCAAACTGATCATCGACACGATTCCAGCGCTCGCCTGGTCCGCCCGGCCCGACGGAAGCGCCGAGTTCTTGAACCAGCGCTATCTGGACTTCATCGGCCTCTCGGCGGACCAGGCAGTCGATTGGAATTGGACGTCTGCCGTCCACCCTGACGATCTGGCCGGGCTGGCGGCGACGTGGGAACGCATCCTGGCCTCTGGAGCGCCAGGAGAAGCCGAAGCCCGACTGCGTCGACACGACGGACAGTATCGGTGGTTTCTCTTCCGGGCGAATCCGCTTCGCGACGAGATGGGAAACGTCAAATGGTACGCGGTCAATACCGACATCGAAGACCGAAAGCGGGCAGAAGCCGAGCTCAGGCGGTCTTACGGCAGTTTCGCCGAGGCCCAGCGTTTGAGCAAGACTGGCAGCTTCACCGCAGACATCACCGTGGACGAGCACGTCTGGTCCGACGAGCTCTACCGCATCTGTGAATTCGATCCCGGTACGAAGATCACGGCAAACTGGGCGCGCGAAATCATTCACCCCGAAGACCTGCCATCATTCGACGCGGGGTTCGCGCGGTCTCTCGGCGGCGCAGATTTCGATCTGACCTTCCGAATCGTCACCCGGAGCGGCAAGGTGAAGCACTTGCACTCCATCGCCCACATGGTCGACCGTGTCGAGGGCCGACCTCTCTTCATCGGAGCGATTCAGGACGTGACCGATGCTCGCGCCTACGAGCAGGAGCGGCAGCGAGCGAACGCGCTGGCCGAACTCGATCGCGCCAAGACCGCGTTCTTCAGCAACGTCAGCCACGAACTCCGCACGCCGCTCCAACTGATGCTGGGTCCACTCGAAGAAGCGCTGCCGGAAGCGAGCGAGCGTCTCGGTCCGGAACGTCACCAACAGTTGCTGACGGTTCGCCGCAACGCGCTCAGACTGCTCAAACTCGTGAACACGCTGCTCGATTTCTCGCGTCTGGAGGCCGGACGCGTGCAGGCGGCATTTCAGCCGACGGATCTGGCCAGCCTCACCTCCGACATCGCCAGCATGTTTCGTTCGGCAATGGACCGCGCGGGCCTGCAGTTCTCGATAGCATGCGAACCAGTCGGGAAGCCGGTTTTCGTGGATCGCGGCATGTGGGAGAAGGTGGTGTCGAATCTTCTTTCCAATGCGCTCAAGTTCACGTTCGAGGGCGAAGTCGCCCTCTCGCTGAGGCTGGCGAACGGCGCCGTGGAACTGCAGGTCCGCGACACCGGTGTGGGAATTCCCGACGACCAACGCGAGAAGGTGTTCGAGCGTTTTCATCGCATCGAGCAAGTATCCGCCCGGACCCATGAAGGCACGGGGATCGGACTCTCTCTCGTTCAGGAACTGGTCAAGCTGCATGGCGGCAGCGTGGGAGTCACGAGCTCGGTTGGTTTCGGCAGCACGTTTACGGTGACGATTCCGCTGCGCGAAGAGCATTCGCCGGCGGAGTCCCTTCACGCTGAACAATCGTTCGCCTCGAGCGAAACTCGACCCGACGCGTATGTCGAGGAGGCGCTCCGGTGGGTGCCAGACGCCTCGCGCGCGGCGGATGTGGCAACGGATGTCGTACCCGCGGGGAAACGGGAACTGATCGTGCTGGCCGATGACAACTCAGACATGCGCCAATACCTCACTCGGCTGCTGGGCGATCGATATGAGGTGCACGCGGTCGCTGATGGCCAGCAAGCGCTGGAAGCCGTGCGCGGGTTGCGTCCTGCTTTGGTTCTGGCGGACGTCATGATGCCGCGGCTGGACGGACTTGCCCTGCTGCGAGCCATTCGCGACGACGAGGCCCTCCGCAGTACGCCGGTGATCTTGGTTTCTGCGCGAGCCGGCGAGGAGTCGCGTGTCGAAGGACTGCAGGCCGACGCCGACGACTATCTCGTGAAACCGTTCACGTCGCCGGAGTTGTTGGCGCGGGTGGCGGCGCACATCAAGATGGCGCATTTACGCCGCGTCACGGCAGAGCGTGACGAGCGGCTGCGCGACCTGGGCGAACGCGAGCGCGAGTCGCGGCTGATTGTGGACAGCATTCCAGGGTTGATCGCGACCTTTACCCCCGCCGGAGAGCTCGAATTCGTCAACCGTCCGAGCCTCGATTACTTCGGCAGAACGTTCGAGGAGCTGCAAGGCTGGGCTGCCGGCGGGATGACGCATCCTGAGGATCTTCCACGCGCCCTGGAGCGCTTCCGCCAATCGATTGCGTCCGGTGATCCCTTCGAGTTCGAAGTGCGCGCCCGGCGTTACGACGACGCTTACCGCTGGTTTCAGGCGCGGGGATGTCCGCTTCGAGATTCGAACGGACACATCGTCCGCTGGTATTACCTGCTCATTGACATCGATGACCGGAAGCGTGCGGAGGAAGCTCTGCGCGAGAGCGAGCGCAGGAGTCGACTACTCGTTGAGACGATCCCGGCGCTCGTGTGGGCAGGTACCCCTGATGGCGAGCTGGACTACTTGAATAAGAGGGCTCTCGAATATCTCGACCACACCGTCGAGAGCCTGGCGGGCGGCCGGTGGGCCGACCTCGTCGATCCCGATCATCGCGACGCCACCGTGCGACGGTGGCTGGATTCGGCGACGACCGGATTGTCATACGACGATACCTACAGGCTCAGGCGCGCGGACGGTCAATACCGGTGGATTCACTCCGTTGGAGAGCCTTTCTACGACGGTCAGGGCCAGATCGTTCGCTGGTACGGCTTGATCATTGACATCGACGACCAGAAGCGCGCCGAGGCGGCGCTTGGAGCTCTCAAAGATCAGCTCTACAAAGAGAACCTGGTGCTGCGGGACGAGGTGGATCGGACCTCGATGTTCGAGGAGATCGTCGGGACATCGCCGGCTCTGCGGCCGGTGCTTGCCCGCGTGGCGAAGGTCGCACCGACCGACTCCACCGTGCTCATCACCGGCGAAACCGGTACCGGCAAGGAGCTCGTTGCGCGCGCGATCCATCGACGGTCGGCGCGTGCCTCCCGGGCCTTCGTGAGCGTCAACTGCGCGGCCGTTCCCCGCGACCTGATCGCGTCGGAGCTGTTCGGGCACGAGAAAGGGGCGTTCACCGGCGCGACGCAGCGGCGCCTCGGCCGCTTCGAGCTGGCGCACGGCGGGACCATCTTCCTCGACGAAGTCGGCGACCTGCCGATGGAGACGCAGGTCGCACTGCTCCGTGTGCTGCAGGAGCGCGAGTTCGTGCGCGTCGGAGGGAGCGCATCGGTGCGCGTCGACGTGCGCGTCGTCGCGGCGACGAACCGCGACCTGCAGGCGACGATCGAGGCCGGCACGTTCCGCAGCGATCTGCTCTATCGGCTGCATGTGTTTCCCATCGCGGTGCCGCCGTTGCGCGAGAGGGCGGACGACATCCCGCTGCTGGTCGAGTACTTCATCGAACGGTACGCGCGCAAGGCCGGCAAAACGATCCGGCGGGTCGACATGCAGACGCTCAATCACCTGAAGGCGTATCCATGGCCGGGGAATGTACGCGAGCTGCAGAACGTGATCGAGCGGTCGGTGATTGTCTGTGATACCGACACATTCATGATCGATGAGAGCTGGCTGTCCGCCGCGCCCGAGGCGGAGAACCGAGCGTTGCCCAGGACGCTGGCCAGGCACGAACGGACGATCATCGAAGACGCGCTCCGCGCGAGCAGCGGCCGCGTGTACGGGCCGTCGGGAGCGGCGGCACGGCTTGGCATTGCGCGTTCGACGCTCGAGTCGAAGATCCGGGGTCTCGGCATCGACAAGAATCGTTTTCGCTCCCGACGAACGTAGCCGTCACCACTCTCCTGCCGACCGGGTTTTCGCCAATTGGCGAAATCCCGGTCGGTCAAAAACACGCTTCAACATCTGTCGATTCAGCCCTTTGCGCTGGCCTCTCGATTGCTCTCTCCTGCGTCGAGCAGGACGAGATGCTGAAGATCCAGCGCACGGTAAACGGCGACGTGGTCCTCACCGTGGCCGGTCGGCTTCAAGCGGATAACGTCGGCGAATTGTCCTCATTGCTGGCCGACGAACCGCCGGGCCGCTCCGTCGCGCTGGATTTGAAGGACGTCGTTCTCGTGGATCGCGACACTGTCCGCTTCCTCCAGGAGTGCGAAGGCGCCGGGATCACGCTTCGCAACTGCCCGCCGTTCGTCCGGGCCTGGCTCGAGCGCAAACTGGATCAGCCATGGGCGCGACGATGCCGCTCCATTGATGTTGTCCGTCGGCAGTCCATCCCCTCGTGGTGGCCGACGGGCACGAATCGGCCACAAAACTTCGTCAAAACACCACTTGAACAATTCGCATGATGAGTTCTTCCGGCGACCAGACGGTCAAGAGGAGAGGCAGGAATGGAGCGGCTGTGACCGCGGCCAGACGTGAAATGTCCTCGAGGCCAAAGGGAATCGACCGCATCTCTCGCACGAGCGCATAGCTGTTGCCAAGATCGGCAAGCGACTGAATATCGGCAGCGCCGAGGAGTTCTTCGGAGGGAGTGGCAGCGCCCCTGAGCCACCGGTTGTCGAACCTCTCGACGTACTGCTGTGCGAGCTGGCCGTATTCGGCCAGCCCTTTTCTTCTGACACCGGCCAACCGGGGAGTAAACATCACGAGGGGGCCGAGAATAGCGACAACGAAGAACGCGATAAACCCGCCGATCTGTAACTTGAACGCCTGCAGGCTTTCGCCCCGATACATAACTCGACTCGCCACCAACCCCGCGAGCATCGTGCCTTGGGCGAAAAGGATGGGGCCGAAGGCGTAGACGCTCTTGCCCAGGAACGCCAGACCAGCCGCGCGATCGGGATGAGTCGGAATGAGGTTGAGATCGATCCTTGAAACTTGCCACAGAAACCGAAACCATATGAAGAACCTGAAGTACCACCGTAGAAGGATGAACTGCAGGACCGGGATGCTGATGAACACGTACCAGTAACCCGCGGGAGTGAGCTGCCCGCGTCCACCGGGCATCGCATACCAGGTCGAGACGGTGATTGCCACGCGGTTATGCCACAGCCACAGGCCCACGGTGTAGACCAAAAGCCACAGTCCAACCTCAATCGGGATGGAGTTGCGCAGCTTGACCGCTGACTGGATCGCTCGATGAAATTGGAGGAAGTCCCGCGGCAGGACAATGCGCCAATCGACGAACCGACTGACAATCGGACGGATCCGCAGATGCACCGGTAGTTCGGCGGCGATGAGCACCGGAAGGGCAATGAGAAATCGGACGTGCACTTCCACGTCGCGAAAGAAGGAAAGCCGAGCGGAGTCCCCCGCTGGCGACCCAAGGGTGAGGAGCAGCAGCGGCAGCCATGCACCCAGCGCAAGCGTGAGCAGCCGACGAGGCAAGAGCTCTGTATGGTTCCCCGCGAGATGCGCCTTCCGAAGCAGTTGGAAGAGTGGCCCACCCAGCACCAACGAAAA
>DATFWL010000170.1:0-3019 GCA_035259385.1 Vicinamibacterales bacterium
CGAATTTGCATCGATCGTGAAGCGGCACCTCAGAGAGCGCCACCTCACGCGCCGAGAGGCCGCTGATGTCTTGAAGGAATTCGAGCAGGACGAGAAGGATGGCGTTTGGCATTGGTTCGGCGTGACATCGGCGCTGATCGAGGCGGCTCGCGAGACTGTCCTTCGATTGCCGAAGCAGGTCTTCGTGCGAACGGGAGATGCGCTCCACTTGACCTGTGCGCGCGAACACGGCTTCAAGGATGTGTACACGAACGATGGCCACATGCTCAAAGCGGCGAAATACTTTCTGGTGACGGGCGTCAACCTGCTTGCGAACGGGTGAGGCTCGCAGGGCGGTCCATTGTCGCGTTCACGAAGAGGATGCCGAGCAGGGGCAGAGTCGCGGTGTACGTCGATGACGTCAATGCGCTCGGTGCTCGGCCGCAATCGCGATACTCGAAGCGAGAATTGGTCCCACGCAGGCGTTGATTCGGCGCGAGCGGCCTTGCGCGACGCTGACGTGCGAAGCCGATGCGTCGAACGGCCCCGCGCGAGCGCGGACGCGTCGACGGTCGCAACGAGCCGGGATGGCGATCAGCCCTCGCGAGCACCGCGTCGGACCGAGCGTCGAGGCCAATGAGAACTTCAGTCCAACTTCAGTCCACGACCTGGAGCAATTTTCCGGACGCAAGTTGTTCTTAGGGACGCAACGAGCGAAGTGTCGTGCTGATGTTCAGCGCCTTGTGCGATCGCGGCTGCTGGCAGCAGGAGGGTTTGGAACCTTCCTCGGTAAGCGACGCAGGCGCACGTGTCTGACGAGGGCGCGCCAAGAGTCCTGCCTGGACTAACGTCGAAACAACCCGATCGAAGCACGCACGAAGTGTGCGGATGACAGGCGCTCGTTGCAGCGTGGATCAGGTTTTTGGACACCACAGGATCGAACGTTCCACCTCGCGACACGTCCGGTCCCCTTCTCCTTCACTCACGCTTTGCCAGCGTGAGCGTGAGCGACGGTTGGCAAGCTACGCGGAGGTGAATCAGTGTTCCAACCGTCCTCGAGCGTTGCCGACCGCGAGCATGGCGATCATCATCAACGGGAGCCAACGGGCGGTGGAACTGGTGGTCATGAGGATCTTCCGTTCATGAAGGAAGTGCGCCAGTATAAGCCCCACGCGGGAGAAGGGATCTTCGAACAACCCGGGAGCCAAGAAATGAGAAGACGCTTCTGCTGCTCCAGCGCGCTGCTGCTGCTCCTTGCCGCGGGGCCGCTCTGTGCGGAGGACGGCGCCACTCTCTACAAACGGATTTGTTCCGCGTGCCACGACACCGGCTTCGAGCGCGCGCCGAATGGTGACGCGCTGCGGGCGATGTCGCCGGAGCGCGTCCTTGCCGCGCTCGAAGGCGGCGTCATGGTCTCGATGACCGCCGGTCGAACGGCGATGGAGCGCCGTGCGATCGCGGAATTCGTCACCGGAAAAAGATTCGGGAAACCGCTCGTGACCACGCCGTCGCCACAATCGATGTGCGGCGCGAAGCCCGCGGACCCGGCCAGCCCTCTGACAGGAGCGGCGTGGAATGGCTGGAGCGTCGACACGTCCAACACGCGATTTCAGGATGCCGCGGCGGCCGGGTTCACCGCCGCCCAGGTGCCGCGTCTGAAGCTCAAATGGGCGTTCGGCTTCCCCGGCGATGTCGCCGCAGACGCGCAACCGACGGTCGTCGGCGGCCGTGTGTTCGTCGGCAGCCAGAGCGGAAACGTCTACGCCCTCGATGTCGCGACCGGTTGCATCCGCTGGTATTTTCCAGCCGCTTCGAGTGTGCGCGCGGCGGTGGTCATCGGACGCGTGCAGACCAGTACCGGATCGCGGGACGTGGCGTACATCGGCGACCGCGCGGGCAACGTGTACGCGGTCGACGCGGCGGCGGGCACGCTGATCTGGAAAGCCAGGGTGGACGATCATCCGCTCGCGCGTGTGACTGGCTCGCCCGCGTTTTTCAACGGACGGTTATACGTCCCGGTCGCATCAGGTGAAGAAACGGCCGGCGCGGCGCCGGACTACGAATGCTGCCGCTTCCGCGGCAGCGTGGTCGCGCTGGACGGAGCGACCGGATCTCAGATCTGGAAGACCTACACGATCGCCACAGCGCCAGAACCGACAACGAAAAACAAGGTCGGCACGCAGATGTGGGGGCCTTCGGGTGCGCCGATCTGGTCCAGCCCCGTAATCGACGTCCGGCGCAACGCGTTGTATGTCACCACTGGCGACAACTACAGCAATCCGCCGACGCCGACGAGCGACGCATTCGTCGCGGTCGATCTCGATTCCGGCAAGCTCCGCTGGTCCAGCCAGATGCTGAAAGCGGACGCGTGGAACACGGCGTGTCGCCTGCAGGATACGACGAACTGCCCCGAGTCGGCCGGCCCCGATTTCGACTTCGCGTCCCCGCCGATTCTCGTCACGCTCGCCAGCGGCCGGCGCGCGCTGGTCGCAGGGCAGAAGTCCGGCGTGGTACATGCCGTCGATCCCGATCGAGACGGCGCCATCCTGTGGCAGACGCGTGTCGGCGTGGGCGGCATCAACGGCGGCGTCCAGTGGGGCTCGGCCGCCGACGAATCCAACGTCTACGTCGCGCTGTCCGACATCGGCCGGATCAACATTCCGAACAGCCAGGCGACCGAGCCCGATCCCAACGTGGGTGGAGGCCTGTTCGCGCTCCGGCTCGAGACCGGCGAGCGCGTCTGGTTCACCCCGCCGCCGCCGTGCGGCACGCGAACACGCTGCAGCCCTGCCCAGTCGGCCGCGGTCAGCGCCATTCCCGAGGTCGTATTCTCGGGATCGGTCGACGGACACCTGCGCGCCTTTTCGACGACAACCGGTGCCATCGTGTGGGACGTCGACACGATCGGCGCTTACAGGACGGTCAACGAAGTGCCGGCACGCGGCGGATCACTGAACGGGCCGGGACCGGCGATTGTCGGCGGAGTCCTCTTCGTCGGGTCGGGATATGCCTCGAACGGGATCCCGGGGAACGTCCTCCT
>DATFWL010000171.1:0-44139 GCA_035259385.1 Vicinamibacterales bacterium
TGCGCGCCAATGGCACCGGCGACGCCGGCGCTCGTCAGGCCGATGAATTCTCTGCGGCTGCGGTTGTTCATGGACGTTGTCTCCCGGATGCTGGGAGCTTATGTCGGTTCTGCCACGGGGACAAATGAGAGAGGGGCAGGAAGGGCGGGATGGGCAGAAAGGGCGGAAATCGGGGAGAATGCAGCCTCGGAGCCAGACACGGTGAGCCCTATGCTTCAACTCATCCGATCGCTGCGCGCCGCCGCCGCGGTGATCGCGCTCTCCGTCGTGACGGCTGCGGCTGTCCATCAGCCGGCCCGCGCCCAGGCGCTCCCCGACGTGCAGAAGCTCGGGCCGCAGGTCGGCGACCGCGTGCCCGATTTCACGCTGCGCGATCAGGACGGCCGGCAACGGACCCTGGCGTCGCTCATCGGCCCCAAGGGGCTGATGCTCGTCTTCTTCCGCTCGGCGGACTGGTGACCCTACTGCAAGACGCAGCTCGTGGAGCTGCAAGGCCGGTTGGACACGCTGCAGGCGCAAGGCTTGGCGGTCGCGGCGATCAGCTACGATCCGGAATCGGTCCTCGCGGACTTCTCGGCGAGGCGCGGCATCCGGTTTCCGCTGCTGTCCGATCCCGGCTCGTTGACGATCAAGCGGTACGGCCTCTTCAACACGACGGTGCCGGAAACCAACACTCAGACGTACGGCGTGCCGTTTCCCGGCACGTTCATGCTGGACGCCCGCGGCGTTGTGACGGCGCGCTTCTTCGAAGCGGCGTACCAGGAACGCAACACTGTTTCGAGCATCCTCGCGCGGCTCGGCAGCACGATCGACGTCCCAGCGACGAGGGTGTCGTCGCCTCAAGTGGAGGTCACGTCGTTTTCCACCGACGCCACTGTTGCGCCGGGGACTCACTTCTCGATCGTCGTCGATGTGCAGCCGAAACCGGGGATGCACGTCTACGCGCCGGGTGTGACCGGATACAGGCCGGTCAATCTCACCATCGACCCGGCCCGGTGGATCGCATTGTCAGCCGCCATCTACCCGCCGTCGGAGGACTACCATTTCAAGCCGCTCGACGAGCACGTGCCGGTGTACGTTCGGCGGTTCCGGATCGCCGAGGACGTCGTGGTGGACGCGTCGCCTGAAGCCCAGAACGCGCTCAAGGACATCTCCTCAATCAAGCTGCGCGGCGTGCTGAGCTATCAGGCATGCGACGACCGAGTCTGTTTCTCACCGCAGACCGTCCCGTTGGAGTGGACCGTCGCCGTCCGCCAGCTGGATCGCGAGCGCGTCAAGCGATGATGCGTCGTTCGACGCCGGTCAGCACGTTCAGCGCCTCGCGCGGTTAAGCCAGTCGGTCTCCCTTCGTTCGATCTGGCGCTCGTGCTCGAGCGAGCCTTCGACGATGGTCGCGAGATCGCGGTCCGACGCCGCGACCTTCGACATGCGGGACAGCGGAGCGTCGGGTGCGCCGTCGAGCACCTCGAGCGCTGCGTCGACGGCAGCCCGGGCTGGCGAGGTTCGCGTCCTCACGCGGATGTGCCGCAGACCGGCAATTCCAGTCGCGGCATGACGCCGCGCGGCCGCGGATCTGGGACGTCTTGACGCGGGCGCGATCGTCACGCCGACGGCGACCCGGCGGCGTTCAGGACGAAGCGTTCGTCATCGTCGGCGACCGGTCGCGAAAGGCGCACCAGGTGACCGGCAGCGCCAACCACGATTGCCATCGCGGCCAGAATCAGTCCAACGATTGGCCACCAGGAGACGCCAGCCTTGTGAAGGAACACGAACCAGCGATCGAAGCCGGCGCCGAGCGGCGCCGCGGGCTCGCCACGCACGAAGGAGAGCAGATAGCGGACAAACAGTGCGCTCTGAGAATAGAGTGGTGCGTAACTCATCCGGTAGTTGAAAGCCTGGTCGTAATACCCGCTCGCGTATTGATCCTCGAGGAAGCTGGTCGCGAGCGAGATCGCCTGCACCAGCACACCGGCAGCCGTCAGCACGATGAATGTCCGCCACGCCGCGGGACGCGCCTCGGCAAGGTCCCGGCCGAGCGCGAGCAACAGGAACGGAAGTGTCGGAAGCAGGTACCGTGGACCGACGCAGTAGCCCCCTTCCCACTGCGTGTAGCGCGCGTACAGAAGGAGATAGCCCACCGGCATCGCGACCGCCAACAGCGCCAGCCCGCGGTCGGCGCGCGCCAGCCGTCGTGACGCAGGGATGCCGATCGCGGCGAGCGGCGCGTACACGAAGATCGACTTTCCAGGACTCAGCAGAAACCCGGCGAGGCCGGAGAGCAGCGGCGTGTCGAAGCCGTTGATCCGCTTGCCGCCATCGGCAATCGCGGGATAGCCGAAGTCGAGAGGATTTCCGAATAGATGCGTGTTCCAGGCCAGCGCGATCGCCACTCCGATCGACGCGGCCGCTCCGAGCGTCAACGCCGGCGAAGCGCCGCGGCGTCCGTCGCGCACGAGAAGGGCGGCGGCGAATGCGGGCGCCGCGAGCGCGTGGCCCGGCCGCACCAGCACACATGCACCGAGAAGAAGCCCGCCGAGCAGCGCGTGGCCGGTTGCGGGCGGTCGAGCGTCGCCGAAGACGCACAGCGCCGCGCCGACCAGAAGCGCCGTGGCCAGCGGCTCGGAGAACAGCCACGCCGAGTACGCGAACAGCGGCGTTCCGACAGCGAACGCAACGGCGACCGTGACGGCAACACGTGGCGGTGTTCCACGCCGCAGCAGCAACGCCAGAAAGAGCGCCGCCGCGAGAGCGGAGCAGGTCGTCGAGCTGAGGACGACGGCGAACGCGAGGACGAGATCGCGGCTGCTCTCGGGGACGCCGGGCACGAGGGCCATGAGCTTCCCGAGCAGATAGTACGGAACCAGCACGATCGCGTGCAGCGGACCGTTGGGCGCGCGCAGGCGTCCGTGGCGATCGCGCTCGCCGTAGAACACGAAGCCAGTGGTCGACGATGGGACCGTGAGCGATCCGGCTTCGACCAGATCACGAGCCTGGAAGAAGGCGCTGGCTTCGTCCGTGACGTGCAGGCGCCCGGTTGACGTCGCGACGTACAGGCCCTGCAGCAGCACGAACAGCGCACAGACGAAGCCGGCGCGCACCGGTCTAGTGGGCAGCGGGGAAGCGGACCACGCCCAGTCCATTCGACGCGAAATAGCTGTGGCACTGCGGCAGCAGCCGTGAGACGGTGGTTTCCAGCTGCCTCAACGCGTCGCTGGATTCCGTGACCGCACTCTTCGCGGCGAGCAGCAGGCGCCGCTGGCGCGCAGGGGCCGTCTCCTCGGGGCCTTCAGAGGGCGCCGTCCCCGGGGGCGTTTGCACGGCCGGCAGCAGCGCGTCGATCTCCTTCAGGATCGCGTCGGCCGCGCGCTGGCTGGCATTGAAGTCGCCGCACAGCGTCAGCAGATCGCTTTGCGCGAACGTCCCGTCTGTGCCTGCGAGCGCTGCATTGCTGGCGAGCTTCGCAGCGTCCTGCTGAATCTTCACCGATCCGTCGGCGAACGCCCGCAACTCCGCGGCCAGGCGCGCGTGGCTCGGGCTTCCGTGCGCGAGGGCTTGCGCAGCCTCCCGCACTTTCTGGACGGCCGGCAGCAGCAGGCCGATCAGGATTGCGATGATCGCGATGACGACGAGCAGCTCGATGAGGGTGAACCCCATGCGGCTGCGGAGAGCGACGATTCGTTTCATGACATTCCTCTCTTGATTGTGATCAACGGGCGCAAAGGTGATCAACGACACAGGCGGGAAGGCAGAACGCGGGACGGATGCTACGAACCGCCTGGAGAGGAAACAAGCTGCGGCTGGGCTCCTTTACAACAAATTAGTGCAGTCGCCGACAGGCCGGCGCGCGCGGATCGCCGCGGCAGCGATTACATCCTGACGCGGTCCCAAACCCGTCGCTGTGGTCACGCGGTCTGGATCGTGCGTCGCGTGCTGCAGGAGGCCGCGAGGGTTTGTGGTGTGCCGACGTCAGCTCGCTGAGAACAGCGTCTTCCGCGGCGTGGGCTTCACTGATCTATCGCTGCAGGACCGGTTGTTCAGGGACGATGGCCTCGGCGTCGTGGATGACTACAGCTACGCCGTCAGCCTGGACGGCCAGCGGTTTCTCGTCAACACGATCGCGAGCGACGCGTCGCAAGCGATCGTCGTCGTCTCGAACTGGCCAGCGGCACTGAAGAAGTAAGAAGTCGAAAGCTCCTGCTCTCTACGACACCGCCTCTCTCGCGACCGCTGCCCGCGCCTGACGCCTCGCCAGCGCCAAGACGAGCGCCACGACTGCGCCCAGAATCGTGACGAGCACCGCTTCGGCCGCTTCAGGCTTGCGAACCATCAGATAGACGACCGCGACACCGAAGACGATGCGCACGCGGACGGATAGCTGGAGCGTCGCGTCCGATGCGGCCGCACGCAACCGCCCCAGGGCTCGATCGCCCCGATCCGTCGCCGCCTGACGAAGCGCGCGCATCCGCTCCCGCAACACCGGGCCGCCGACGATGGCCATCAGAATCATCGTCACGTAAGAGGCGCGCATCCACGTCTCGCCGAGGACGCCGATCCGCGCGCCGAGATAGAAACCTGAGACCAGAATCAGCGCCACCGCGATTCCGGCCGTGCGCGGCAGGGCGGCGTCGACGCGCACCCACCGCGTCGCCTCTTCCCGTGACGTCGCCTGTCGCACCGCCTCGAGGCTGACCCACTCGAGCGCGAGGCCGACGAACAAGCCGAGCACGCCGACGATATGCGCAAACAAGACGACTGACTGAATCATGTCCGACCTCTCCCGCCGGCGATGCCGACAATGTGATGTGTGTGCCTGGGACGCTCGACTTCGTCGAGCAGAAAATGGGCGACGTCGGCGCGGCTGATCGTGGCGGCGGCGCTGCCGCCCGGCAACCGCTCCTCTTCGATGCGATAGCGCCCGCTGAGGCCGCCGTTCGTCAATCGCGGCGGGCGCGCGATGGTCCATTCGAGGCCGCTCGCCATCACGATTCGCTCCATCTCGGCGGAGTCCTGGGCGACGTTCTTCAGGAGCGTTCGCCGAAGCAGCCGGCCGAGCATCCCGAGGTCGGCGAACAGCACCGCCGCGGACACGACGAGCAGACGGCGCACATTCGCGGCCTGCATCGCCTCCACGACGCTGCGCGCGGCGAGGCGCAGAATCGTCGTCGGACCGGGCCCGGGCGGGCCCAGCGCCGACAGGACCGCGTCGTGACCGGGGAGAACAGTCGCCAGCTCGCTGGCACTCCGCGGATCCCCGTGGTGAACGGTGACGCGATTGACCGGCGGATCGAGCTTTCGCGGTGAACGGACGTAGGCCGTGACCTCATGACCGCGGCCGACCGCCTGGCTGAGCAGTGCGCGCCCAGTACCGCCGGTGGCGCCAAGAATCAGCAGTCGCATGACCTGTGCTCCTGTGTGCAACGACTCACGATCATGGAGACCCCTGCGCCGCCCGATGTGTGACGAGCGGCGTCGCTGGAGGCGCGGACGAAATTGCTGCGACTGTCGATTCCGGGCGCCGGCGATCGACTACTGATCGATTGCCCAGCCGGCGGCTGGCGCAAGCGGCATGAGCGGCGACGTCGACGTCCGGCAACGAGCGTCCGATTCCGAACACGAGGGCTGCTGACCGACCTCGCCGAGCTCATCCGGAGCGGCGCCTCGCCGGTCGTGTTCGTGTCCGGCGTTTCAATCGTTCTCCTCTACGGGTGAGTGTGCGATCTCGGTCTCGAGCGACGTCGGCCACGGATGTGTCCGAGGCTTGCAGGTCGCTTCCACACGCATCCGCAGTTCACGTTCGCCGGCGCCTCTCACGAGTGGGGAGATCGAACGCGTCACGTCCGAGGCGTGCTCGTCGTCATGCTGATAGGGGGGCGCTGACCCGAAAAGGCCCTGCGAGGGATAAGGAAGAGATTGAGCTGTGCTGCAGATCACACCGTCGGAACGACACGCGCTCCGACTCCTGGCGCAGGACGATCCCATCACGGAAGTCGCACGTGCGCTCGGCGTGAGCGCGTCGGCCGTCGACTCGCAACTGGGCGTTCTGTTCGCCAGGATGGGCGTGTCGGGTAAGGCCGAAGCCGTGGAGGTCGCGTCGCGCCGGGGACTGCTGGTGGTCGACCACGACAACGCCGCCGTGCCCGAGGCACGGCGGCCCTTCTAGAAATCGATGCACCGCGAAGGCTTCCGAAGCCTTCGCGCCACATGAGAGAGTGCTACGGCGTGCCGTTCTGATTGAGCATGAGCCGCGGCGCGCGTGCATGGCGTTCGTCGAAGTCGAACATGTTGAGCAGGGATCCCGCGATCGCGTCGGTCGACTGATTGCCGAGGCGCCCGAGGTTCCAGTTGTCTTCGACGAAGCGGAGGACCGACGACTGATCGGTCAGCGTGTGATCGACGAAGTTCCGCCTGGCCCACGGTGAGATCAGGAGGAATGGCTGCCGTGGCCCGTAGCCGCAGCGTCCGTTGAAGGCACCAGCGGCCGGCGTTCCACAGTTGCCCGGAGCCAACAGCTCGTCGTCCGGCGTGTGCGACTGATTGACGATCGGACCCATCTGGTGATCGTACCAGCCGTCAGAATCGTCGTACAGCACGATGATCGCCATGTGCTCCCACTCCGGCGTCTGCATCAACCGGTTGATCGTCTCGATCAGGAAATCCTGCTCGTCGAGCGGATCCGAATACCCGGCGTGTCCGTCCTGGAACGCCGCCGCCTTCAGGTAGCTCACCGCGGGCATGCGGCCGGTGTGCACCGCGGTCCAGAAGTCTTCGAGGTCGTACTGGTGATTGGCGCGATCGATCCTGCCGATCGCTGCCGGGCCCGACGGCGCCAGGTGACGCGGATTCGCCGTCTGCGCGTAGTACTGGAACGGCTCGTGGTGCGGGATGTAGTCGTACGACGTACCGGCGCCCGGCAGGGCGCTGTGCGTGCTGCCGCAGACAATCGGTCCACTGCCTCCGGGCGTGTTTGACGGCGCCGGACTCGCCGTCACAGGCGCCGGTCGAAATCCTCCCTGAAACCATCCCCACGTGACGCCATGCTTGTTGAGCAGATCGCCGACGTTGGCGCCGTGCATGCTGATATAGGCGCGCGGATTGGCCGGCGCCGCCGGCGACGGCAGCGTGCAGTTGTCGAGAGCCGGCGAGGGACGCGGATCGCCGATCACCGTGCCGATGCCGTCAGCGCCGATCGCCGTGACGTTTCCCGCCGGGTTGCCGAGGCGCCCGGCCAGATCCGGCTCGAGCTTCGCGCCGTGCGTCTGTCCTGCGATCAGATTCAACGCCCCTGGCGTCGACGGACCGAACGTCGTGCTGTAGGAATTGTCGTTCATCGCGAAATTCTGCGCGTAGTTCCAGAACGCCGTCACGGTGTTGCCGTCGTAGTAGCCCATGACCAGCGCCTTGCCGTGACCGTAATCCGGCTGCGCGCAGGGGCCAACGCCGACCGTGTCCGGGAACCGATTCATCAGGCCGGCGTTGAACGATTTCTGCTCGTCGCCGTAATCGTGATCCTGGTCGCACGTGACCGCCTGTGCGTGGCTCAACCGGAACGGCTGAGCGGGGTTCGACACGCCGTTCACGGTGACGGTGTTCGGGTTGTGATCGAGCAGGCCACCGGGAAACAGGCCGTTGACCAGCGGCGTGCCCGCCTTCGCGGTAAACGTCGGGCCATCGCTGTTGGCGGCGCGCGGGTAGGTCGCGAAGTAGTGATCGAACGACACGTTCTCCTGGAAGATCACGACGAGATGTCGAATCGGCGTCCCGGTATCGTCGTCGTCACCGTCACGATCGCGATCGTCCATGCCCACGCGATCGGGATCCGGCCGGTCACGATCCGCTTGATCGTGTCTGGCCCGGAGTGCCACGGGCGCGGCGACCGTCGCCGCCAACGTCGCCGCTGAAATCCATTTCGCGGCGCGGCCGAACCTTCCCGAACTGTGTCGCGTCATCGAGGTCCTCCTTCGCGCCTCGCGCGATCGCGCGTGGCGAGACGAGGACCATACCGATCAGATTTGCGCGTACGGCAACGTCCGCTCGACGGCCGTGTATCAGCTTTCCCAAGATTCCGTAATGATCACCGGCGCACGCTCGGACCGGTGTGATCGATCCGATCGCGGCCCGGCTGAGCCGTTGTCCGCACGAATCGGGCCGCGACGCGTCAGCCGTCGATATGGATGGGCGTTCGTACTTGCGCCTCGCTGATTCGACCCGAGACGAGCGCCATCCACGACGAGAACCCGCACGCCGTACGCGAGGACACCGCCAGCACCGGCATCCCTGGACGCACGCGTTCGATATTGCCGAGAAGGGCCGCGTGATCGAAGCCGACCGCGTCAGCGAGATCGATCTTCGTCACGACGGCCGCGTCCGCGCTGTTGAAGATGGTCGGATACTTCAGGGGCTTGTCTTCCCCTTCGGTCACGGACAGCAGCACCACGCGAAGGTGCTCGCCGAGATCGTAGCTGGCGGGACAGACCAGGTTGCCGACGTTCTCGATGAACAGGCAATCGAGATCCGCGAGTGGCCACCCATCCAGCGCGCGGCCGACCATCTCGGCGTCGAGATGGCACACCGTGCCGGTCGTGATTTGCCGCACCGGCGCGCCGGATCGACGCAGGCGCTCGGCGTCGCCCTAGGTCGCCAGGTCGCCGACGAGGGCGGCGGTTCGATAGCGCGGCCGCATCAGCGTGAGCGTCTGCTCGAGGAACGCGGTCTTGCCCGACCCCGGACTCGACACCAGGCTGACGACGCAGACGCCGGCCGAACGAAAACGCTCGCGTAACGCGGCGGCGAGATCGTTCTTCTTCAGTACATTCTTTCGAACCTCAACAATCCGCGGGACCATCGACGACCTCCAGCGCGGCGATTTCCAGGTCGCTCCCATCCGCCTGTTCGATTTCAAGTCGCGCACCGGCTATGGGCGAGTCATCGGACGCCACTTCGAACGCGAACGCCAGCGCGTCCGACGACACGCCCGCCAGCGGCCCGACGCGCAGCAGCACGCGCCGCACCGAGACGTTGCCCAGCCGCGGCAACTCCTCGCACACCGCGTCGACGAGGCTCATCGCAATCGACAACTCGTGCATCAATTCAGTGCGCGGCTGCGTTCCGGTTCGAGCCAGGTCATCACGCGAAATCGAGAAGGCACGTTTTTTTCTTCCTGACCGGCGTTCCTGCGCACGTGCAAGTGGTGCGCCTCACGCCGAGGAGGCGAGATGTCTGCAGCGGCGGCTCTGAAACCCTCAGAGATGACAGTTCATCTGCTCTGGCTCAATGCCGGACTGAGTTGCGACGGCGACTCGGTGTCGCTGACCAATGCGACGCTGCCGAGCATCGAAGACATCGTGATGGGCGCGATTCCCGGGCTGCCGAAGGTCGTCCCGCACTGGCCGCTGGTCGACTACCAGGTCGGCGACGACTTCATGCAGTGGTTCTGGAAGGCAGACGCCGGGGAGCTCGATCCGTTCGTGCTTGTCGTCGAAGGCTCGATTCCGAACGAGAACGTGAAGGACGAAGGGTATTGGGCGGCGTTCGGCAACAACGCGCCGGGCGTGAGCCGGTTCGACGATCAGCCGATGAAGACCACCGAATGGATCGACCGCCTTGCGCCGAAGACCACCGCGATCATCGCGGCGGGCACCTGCGCAACCTACGGGGGCATCCACGCGATGGCCGGCAATCCGACGGGCGCGATGGGTGTGCCCGACTATCTCGGCTGGACGTGGACGAGCAAGGCCGGCCTCCCGATCGTGTGCGTCCCCGGCTGTCCGATTCAACCGGACAATCTCGCCGAGACGCTGTTGTACCTCCTCTATCAGGTCAGCGGACAGGCGCCAGTCATTCCGCTCGACGAGAACCTGCGGCCGACCTGGCTGTTCGGGCGCACGGTTCACGAAGGCTGCGATCGGGCCGGCTACTACGAGCACGGGGACTTCGCGCACGAGTACGGCTCGCCGAAGTGTCTCGTCAAGATCGGCTGCTGGGGTCCGGTCGTCCGCTGCAACGTGGCGAAGCGCGGCTGGATGGACGGAATAGGCGGATGCCCGAACGTAGGCGGCATCTGCATCGCCTGCACGATGCCGGGCTTCCCGGACAAGTTCATGCCGTTCATGGACGAGCCGCCCGGCAGCAAGTTGTCGACGGCGGTGAATTCGTTCACCGGCGGCCTGATCAGCACGCGGATTCACTGAACACACGGCCGACCGTGAGCCGAAGTGGCGCCGCGCCGGCGACCGGCTCGACACGGGCTACGACCCGCCATGGAGACAGTGATGCCTTATCGCATGGGAGACGACAGCGTGACGGTCCGCGGAAGGGGACATCCCGAGTACTCGGGCAAGAGCGTCACGGCGCGCGGCAACGAACTGCGCGAGCGACGAGGAATCGAGCCGGGCCGCTACGACGTCGGCGTGCGCGGGCACCCGGAGAAGGAAGCGGGCCGATCGACGGGGCGGGATGTCACGAGCGTGCGTTCGGGCGGCGTCGAACCGATCTGCGGAAGAAGATGCCCAACCTGCGGTAGCCCGGCCAGAGACGAACAGAGTCGGAGGGGCGATATGGCGACGGTGACGACAACCGAGCGGAAGAGTGCGAGCGAACGCGGCCGGCTGGTCGAGATGGTGTGGGATCCGATCACGCGGATCGTCGGCAGCCTCGGGCTCTACACGCGCATCGATTTCGAGAAGCGCGAAGTGGCCGAGTGCTTCAGCACGTCGTCGATCTTCCGGGGCTACAGCATCTTCATGAAGGGCAAGGATCCGCGCGACGCTCACTTCATCACCAGCCGCATCTGCGGGATCTGCGGCGACAACCACGCGACCTGCTCGTGCTACGCGCAGCAGATGGCCTACAACGTCCGGCCGCCCGCGCTCGGCGAGTGGATCGTCAACCTCGGCGAGGCCGCCGAGTACATGTTCGACCACAACATCTTCCAGGAGAACCTGGTCGGCGTCGACTTCTGCGAAAAGATGGTGCGCGAGACCAACCCCGGCGTGTGGGAGCGTGCGCAGAAGACCGAAGCGCCGAACGCGCGGCATCACGGCTACCGCACCATCGGCGACATCATGCGCTCGCTGAACCCGTTCGAGGGCGAGCTCTACCGCGAAGCGCTCGTCATGAGCCGGATGACGCGCGAGATGTTCTGCCTGATGGAAGGACGGCATGTTCATCCGTCGACGCTGTATCCCGGGGGCGTCGGCACGATGGCGACGATTGAGACGTTCACCGACTATCTCGTCCGGCTGATGAAGTACGTCGAGTTCATGAAGAAGGTCGTGCCGATGCACGACGACCTGTTCGACTTCTTCTATCAGGCGCTGCCCGGGTACGAGAAGGTCGGCCAGCGGCGCGTGCTCCTCGGCTGCTGGGGCGCATTCCAGGATCCCGAGGCGTGCAACTTCCGCTACCAGGACATGACCGACTGGGGACGTCGGATGTTCGTCACCCCGGGCGTCGTGGTCGACGGCAAGCTGGTGACCAACGATCTGGTGAAGATCAACCTCGGCATCCGGATTCTCCTCGGCAGCTCGTTCTACGACGATTGGGGGGATCAGAAGCTCTACGTGACGCGCGACGAGCTGGGCAACCCGGTCGATCAGCGTCACCCGTGGAACCAGCACACCATCCCGCATCCGCAGAAACGCAATTTCGACGGCAAGTACACCTGGGTGATGTCACCGCGCTGGTTCGACGGCAAGGACTATCTGCCGCTCGACACGGGCGGCGGACCGATCGCACGGCTCTGGTCGACGGCGCTCTCGGGGCTGGTCGACGTCGGCTACGTGAAGGCGACGGGGCAGAGCGTGGTGATCACGCTGCCGAAGACGGCGCTCAAGCCCGAGATGCGGTTCGAATGGAAGATCCCGCAGTGGAGCAACGCGATCGAGCGCGATCGGGCGCGTACTTACTTCCAGGCGTACGCGGCCGGCTGCGCCCTGTACTTCGTCCACAAGGCGCTCGACCAGATTCGCCGCGGCCACACCAAGACCTGGGAGCCGTTCGTGGTGCCGGACGAGGCGATCGGCTGCGGCTTCACGGAAGCGGTCCGCGGCGTGCTCTCGCATCACCTGGTGATCCGCGATCGCAAGATTGCCAACTACCACCCGTACCCGCCGACGTCGTGGAACGCCAGCCCGCGCGATGTCTACGGAACGCCCGGCCCGTACGAGGACGCGATCCAGCACACGCCGATCTTCGAAGAGAACCCGCGCGAGACGTTCAAGGGCATCGACATCATGCGCGCCGTGCGCAGCTTCGATCCCTGTCTCCCGTGCGGCGTGCACATGTACCTCGGCAAGGGAAAGTCGATCGAGACGCGCCACTCGCCAACGCTGCTCAACCTCGCGAGCTGATGCCGTGGCCGAGCGATCGCCGCTTCTGCAGATCCTGAGGACGCCACCCGAGGCGCCGGCCGCGCAGGCCCACCGCGCGCCCGGCAGCGTCGCGTGGCCGGCAGTGGTCGAACGGATGCGCGCCTACTCCTCTGCGCGTACCGTCCCGGCCGCTGCCGAGCGCTGTCTCGTGTGCAGCCTGATTCTCGAAGCCGGCACCACGGTCGGGACGCTGCGCGCCGAGATGGATGCGATCGGTGCGGCGGCGAGGCGCGCGAACGTTCCGATCGTCGCCGGCGATACGAAAGTCGTCGAGCACGGCAAGGCGGACGGTCTGTACATCACCACGACGGGCATCGGGCGCGTCGATCCGCGCGCCGCGCTGTCGCCGGCGGCGGTCCGCGCCGGCGATCGCGTGCTGATTTCAGGTCACGTCGGCGATCACCGGATCACGATCCTG
The DNA here is from genome assembly GCA_035259385.1 of Vicinamibacterales bacterium. Lineage (GTDB taxonomy): Bacteria > Acidobacteriota > Vicinamibacteria > Vicinamibacterales > CAVVIG01 > QHWK01. Next base: position 12,787 of record DATFWL010000171.1, read on the forward strand.
CTGGCACGCGGCGACATCGATCTCACGGCAGCCCTTCGCTCGGATACCCGATCGGTCTACCCCTTCGCGGCTGGGCTGATCGATGCGCTCGGCGCCAGCCTCCACTGGATGCGCGACCCCACGCGCGGAGGTCTGGCCACCAGCCTCAACGAGCTGGCGCGCGACTGCGGGCTCGGCATCGCGCTCGACGAAGACGCGGTGCCGGTTCGCGACGAGGTGCGCGGCGCCTGCGAGCTGCTGGGCCTCGACCCGCTCCACATTGCCAACGAGGGACAGCTCATCGCCATCGTCGCCGCAGACGCTGCGGACCGCGCGCTCGAGGCACTGCGCGCCGTGCCGGGCGGCGAGGCGGCGGCGATCGTCGGGCGCGTCGAGGTGGCGCCCGCCCGGACCGTGCTTGCCCTGAACTCGTACGGCGGCACACGCGTCGTCGACATGCTCGTCGGCGATCCGCTGCCACGGATCTGTTGAGATGACGATCACTGCGCTCGATCTCAGCGCGTTCGTTGCCGATCGGCTGGTCGCGCGCAACGCCGCGTCGCGCGCATTGTTCGATCGCGAGGCCCCCCGGCTCGCGCGCGCCTGCGAGCAGATGGCGGATCGCTTCCTCCGCGGCGGCCGGCTGCTGGCATTCGGGCACGGCGCTGCCGCGACCGACGCGCAGCATGTGTCGGTGGAGTTCGTGCACCCGGTCATCGTCGGCAAGCGGGCGCTGCCGGCGCTCGATCTGTCGGCGGCGTTCGATCGGCTGTTGCCCGTGCTGGTCCGCGAGCGCGACATCGTGATGGGGTTCGGCAGCGGGGACGCCATCTCGACGGCGCTCGGCCGCGCTGCGGCGCGGCGCGCGTTCACGTTCGCGTTCAGCGGCGTACCGGCAGACTTCGCGATCGACCCGCCTTCGGCCGACCCGTTCATCGCGCAGGAGCTCGTCGAGATCCTCTACCACACGCTGTGGGAAACGGTGCACGTGTTCTTCGAGCATCGCCAGCATCGCCCGGACGACGTCGGCGCCAGCGCGTTCCTCTACCCCTTTCTTGGCGCGGCCCAGAGGGACACCGCAGGCGTCGTTGGAGACGTCGCGGCGTCGATCCGCAGCAAGGCCGCCGACGACGAGCGGCTGCGCATGGAGGTGGCGCGCGAGCAGGCCGCACACATCGCATCGGTCATCGACGCAGTCAGGCGGCGGCTCGCCGCCGGCTGCACGCTGTTGATGTTCGGCAACGGCGGCTCCGCGACCGACGCGAACGACTGGGCGATCGACTGCGCGAGCCCGCCACCGGGCGCCGCGGCGATTCGCGCGCTGTCCCTGTCGATGGAGCCGGCGAACATCACCGCGATTGCCAACGACGTCGGCAGCGACGCCATCTTCCTCCGCCAGCTGATCGCGCACGGGCGTCCGGGCGACGTGGCGATCGCCATTTCGACCAGCGGCGGTTCGGCCAATGTCATCGCAGCGCTGGAGCATGCGCGCCAGCGCAGCATGATGACGGTCGCGCTGCTCGGCTACGACGGCGGCGAGATCGTCCGGCGCGGCCTCGCCGACCTGCCAATCGTCGTTCGCTGCGACTACATCCCGCGGATCCAGGAAGTGCAGGCGTCGATATACCACGTCATGACCGAGGCCTGGCGACTATGGCAGAGGTGACGCCAGAGGTGGAGCTGTTCGGCACGATCGGATGTCCGTGACGCCTCGACCGAATACGCCGCCGCGATCGGCGGCAGGCGCGTCGTTCCGGTCCAGCATCATCGCGCGCACGTGGCCAGCGTGCTGGCCGAACGCGGGGCCTTCGCGCGGCGCGCCCTCGGCGTCGCGCTCGACGGCACCGGCTACGGAGACGACGGCACGATCTGGGGCGGCGAATTCTTCGTCGGCAGCGTCGAGGAAGGATTCCGGCGCGTCGGGCATCTGCGCGAGGCGAGCCTCGTTGGCGGTGACGCGGCCGCACAGCATCCTGTTCAAGCCGCCGCGGATTTCTGGCCCAGCTCGATGCGCTTCCCGATCTGTCGCAGCCGCCGTTCTGCTTTCCGGCGCGCTATCAGCAGGCCCGCGACGTCCTCAGGAGCAATGTGCGTGTCTTTCGGACCACGTCTGCGGGGCGCCTGTTCGATACGGTTGCGGCGCTGCTCGGCTTCATGCGGCCGATCACCTTTGAAGGGCAGGCGGCGACGTGGCTCGAGCATCTCGCGCGCAATGCGGCCGCTGAGACATCCGCGCTGCCGCATCGTGTGAGCGAGGGTGACGTCGACTGGCGCGACACGCTCGCCGCCGTGATCGAGGCGCGCCGCCAGGGTGGCTCGACTGCGACGATTGCGCGAGCATTTCATCGGGCGTTCGCCCGCGCGGTGGCGGCGCTGTGCCGATCGATCGCCGGCGAATCGAAGGTGAGCACGATCGTGTTGTCCGGCGGCGTGATGCAGAACGGATTGCTGCAGGCGGACCTTCGCGACGCCTTGTCGCCGGCGTTCGAGCTCTGGACGAACCGAGCCGTACCGCCGAACGACGGCGGCATCAGTCTCGGGCAGGCGGCGCTGGCCGCGTTCGACAACCTCGACGGCGCCGTCAGTACCCGATGACATCTCGACGTTATCGCTCGCCGACGCGAATTCAGGCACGACGCTCGCATCTCGAGACTGCGTTAGCTGGAGGTTGCCATGAGATTCGCCGGAATCGTCGGGATGTTGGCCGTTTCAGGGCTTGGCCTCGTCACCGCCGTCTCCGCGCAGACCGGAACGAGTGAGCGAAAAGAAAAGACCAAGATCGAGATCAAGGGCGGAAAGAACGTGACGTTGACCGGTTGCCTCGAGCGGAGCTCGGGCCGCACCGATTACGTTCTTACCGACGACCTCGGCCGTCTGAAGTACGCGGTCGTGACCGACGACGACCTCAGCAAGTACGTCGATCACCGCGTTCAAATCAAGGGTCGTGCGGCCGATGAGGGCGATGCCAAGGTCAAGACGGAGCGGAAGGTCGAGGGTACCGGCGGGCAGACGTCGGAATCCAAGGTCGAGACGAACGGCGATGCGACGCCGCTCCCGTATCTCGGCATGAAGTCGATCAAGACGGTCGCGTCGTCGTGCCGGTAGAGCCGGCGTCCGCGATCGCCTCGGACCTGCGTCCGATCAGCGACCGTATCTTCCGGTCAAGTCGGCGGTCGCCAGCGTGTGTCCTGAGATCGCGTTCTCGATTCGTTCGCGCGAGACGCCGGCGATGAGGCCGAGCGTCTCGACATCGACCGCCGACAGGCGGAAGACGTATCGGTGGGTTCCGGCCGGCGGACACGGCTCTGCGTAGCCGAGCTGGCCGGAATCATTGCGACCGGAGAGACCTACCCCATCCGACCTCGCTCCGGACGGCAGATCGGTGCGGTCGCCTGGAATGTCGAAGACCAGCCAGTGAGTGAAGGTCCCGTCGGGCGCGTCCGGATCCTCAGCGATCAAAACAAACGAGCGTGTGCCTTCCGGAGCGCCGCTCCAGACGAGGTGCGGAGCAATGCCGTCGCCATCGCATGTGTGCTGTCGCGGGATCTGACCACCCTCGACGAAGGCCGGACTCTCAAGGCAGAACTGCGCCATGGTGCGCTCCAGCTGAATCACGTCGTGAATTCACACGCTATGCCGTCGGACAGCGGCAATCGCTATTCCGCCCGATGGACATGGCGTAAGGTTTGAAGAACGTCCTGTTGACCTGAGGCGGTGTGAGCACCGTGTCCGGCATCGACATCCCTGCGGAGCGAGCGCCGGATCCATTTGTGCCCTTTTGAGCGTGATTGGCAAGACCGTCGCGCACGCTCATGCCGCCAGGGTCACCCGAAATCGAGTTGGAGGGTCGTCACAAGGCGTCGCCAATTGCGTCTGAGCATTAGGAATGAGCGGTACGGTTGAGCAGCGGTCTGGGAATGATCGGCGGGAGAACACGCGATCGGGGCGCCGTCACACCGATCCGCGTCCGCCAGATCGACTAGCCGCGTATCTGGCTGCGTCGGAGCCCGGTGCGTTGCACGCTCCGCCGTCGTCGGCTCAGCCGATCGCCAGGTCACATGCGCTCGAGCCCTCGCACGACGTACGCGGCGTAGACGACGAGAATCGCGGCGACCCCGAGTGAGATCGCACTCAGTGCCGTGTAGGCGTTGACGAGGCCCCACAGACCGGTCGCCGACAACAGGACTATCGCCGCGACGACGAAGACCATGTGAAACGACTTCAGGTCGAGCATGAGTACCCTCCGTGTCTGTCACTGGCTCTGTTCGGTGATACCGCCGGACTTCAGCACCCGCACTTCGAAGTCGGCGCTCCGCCGGAGCACCGTGACGGCGACGTCGAGCGCGTGCTGCTCGAACAGCAGATCGACAACGCCGAACGGCAATTCCAGATTGAGCAGCCGCACGTAGGTGAGGAACGGCGGGAGCGTCGGCCGTTCGATCGACAGCCGCCGCGCCGGTACGTCGAGGGACAGGCGCAGGCACGCCTGCAGCAGGTGGAACACCACGCCGGAGGACCACGCTTGCGGTGAGCAGGCGACGGGGTAGAGCGTCGGCCCTTCGCCGGATCGGCGGTGAAAGCCGCAGAACAGTTCCGGCAGCCGATAGCTTTCGACGCTCGCGCTCGCGTCGAACAGTCCGTCGAAGGGCCGCGCCACCAGGTCGTCGAAACCGTAGCGCGAGAATCCGGCAGCGATGATGCCGTTGTCGTGCGGCCAGACCGAGCCATCGTGGTACGACATCGGGTTGTACCGCGGCTCGCTCGACGAGACCGTCCGGACGCCCCAACCAGAAAACATCGGCGCATCGCTCAGCGTCTCCGCGACACGGCGTGCGCGGTCCGGCGCGGCGATGCCGCCGAACAGGCAGTGCCCGGCATTCGAGGTGCGGACGCGGCACGGACGCTTGAGACCGTCCAGCGCCAGTGCATAAGTCGATTCGTCGTCGCACCAGAATCGGTCTTCGAACAGCGCCCGCAACCGCTCGGCCTGGTCCCGCAGCCGGGCCGCGCGGCTCTCGTCGCCCAATGCCAGGGCCATTCGCGACGCCCGCTGCCGCGCGTCGTAGACGTACGCCTGGACTTCGCACAGGGCGATGGGGCCGTCCGCCAACGTGCCGTCGGCGTGAAAGATGGCGTCCTTCGAGTCTTTCCATCCCTGGTGGACGAGTCCCGACGGCGACTGCCGCGCGTACTCGACGAACCCGTCGTCGTCACGGTCGCCGTAGCGATCGATCCAGGCCAGCGCGCGCTCGACGTGCGGCCAGAGCGTCGAGAGAAACACGGTGTCGCCGGTTCGATCGAAATACGCGCCGGCCAGAATCACGAACAGCGGCGTGGCGTCGACGCTCCCGTAGTAGCGGCCGAACGGCACCTCGCCGAGCCGCGCCATCTCGCTGGATCGCGTCTCGTGCAGGATCTTCCCGGGTTCCGCGTCCTGGTGCTCGTTGACGGCATCGGCCTGCGTCACGGCCAGGTATTCGAGGACACCTCGCGCGATTCGCGGGTTCACCCACAGCGTCTGCAACGCGGTGATGATGCCGTCGCGCCCGAACGGCGTGCTGAACCAGGGCACGCCGGCGTACGGGTACGCGCCGTACGGCGTGGTCGCGACGAGCATGCGCAGATCGGCAGCGGCACGGCGGATCCACAGGTTGAACCGCTCACTCGAGCTGTCCACGGTCGCGTACTGGTCGCGCGCCGCGTCGCTCGCCGCCGTCAACTGCGAGTGCGCCGCCGCGAAGGCCATCGACGGAACCGGCCGACGCTCGCGTCCGCAGCGGATCGAGATCGACAACGACGCCGGGGTCCGCGGCTGAAGGTCGTAGTCGAACCGCGCGCTGCCGGCGGTCATCACCTGCGGGCGTGCGCTCCACCCGATCGCCGTCCACCGTTCTTCGTTGTCGAGGCCGCGGTAGCGGAGACGGATGTCGCGGTCGGTCACGTGCGGCTCGAGCCGTGCGCCGCGCCGCTCACGCCGCGTCCCGCGCACCTCGAAGATGTCGGCGAAGTCGGCGTCGATGTCGAACTCGACCGACACCGGCACGGTAACCGTGTGGTAGTTCCAGAGGCGGATGCGCTCGTGCCACGTCCCGTTCCAGAGAAAGCGCGTGCGGAAGATGTGAACCAGATCGCGGAGCAGCGCATGCCCGGTCTCGCCAAAGGGCATGTCGGGATTGGTCAGATCGGCGCTGAACTGCTGGTTGTCGTCCCTGGCCCGCGCGCTGAGCAGCAGCGGCCGCTTGCCGTTGATGCGGAGGCGGAAACGCGAGAGGTGACGGGTGCCTTCCTGGTACAGCCCCTGTTCGCTGACTCCGAAAGCCCCGACGTCACCGTAGAGATCGAACACCGCAAAGGTGTCGTCATGCTGAAGGACCGCAACCCGCTCGGCCGCCTTCGACGCCGTCGCCAGAATGTAGAACTGGTCGTGTACCTGGATCACGTCTTCCATAGGCCCTCCAGTTCCGGGCGACGCCGGTCCGGCCGGAGATGAGCTCCTCGTAGATCGCGAGATAGCGATCGATCATCGAATCGATGGAGAAATGCCGGACGACGAAGTCGCGGCAGGCAGCGCTCTCCGGAAGCGCGCATCGGGCGCGCGCCGCCATGTCGGCCACGTCGCGGCAGATCCAGCCGTTGATGCCGTCGTGGATCACCTCCTCGACCGCGCCGCCGGCGAGCGCGAGGACCGGCGTCCCGCACGCCATCGCCTCGATCATCACCAGGCCGAACGGTTCTTCCCACTGGATGGGAAACAGCACGGCCCTGGCGCGCGACAACAGCGCGTTCTTCTGCGCCAGGTTCACTTCGCCCACGTACTCGATCTGGCGGCCGTCGATCAAGGGCGAGACACGCGTCTCCCAGTATTCACGGAAGATCGGCTGGATCTCTCCGGCCAGCTTGAGCCGCAGCCCGGTCCGCCGCGCGACCTCGATCGCCAGGTGCGGCCCCTTGCAGGGCGCCATGCGGCCGAGAAAGACGACGTAGTCCTCCTTCTCCGATGAGAACACGTAGTCGTCCGTCGGGAGGCCGTGATGGATCACGCGGAGTCGCGGCATCGGTTCGCGAGTGGAAAGCCAGCGGCCGACGGTGACGTACTGGACCTCGGGATACCGCGCGTACTGTTCAGACAGCGCCGGCTCGTGCGGGTGGTGAATCGTCAGCACGACCGGCTGGTCGACGAACCGCGAGAACGGAACTCCGACGATGTCGTTGAGCTGAATGATGTCGGCTGACGCCGCCGCATCACGAATGGCCCATGCGGTGTGATCGCTGTTCTTCAAATCAGCCCGGACCGACCCGTCTACCGGCCAATCGGCATGGGGATACCGCCACTTCACGCGGCACGGCAGGCAGGAATCGCCGTTCCCGTAAACGGTGACATCGTGGCCACGCGCATGAAGGCCGCGCGCCAGGTTGGCGATGAAGAGCTCGGTGCCGCCGTATCGGGCAGGCGGGATCGCGATGAACGGGGGTCCGACGATTCCAATACGCATGAGGCCTGTTCGACCACTCCCTTCTCAGCTCGATGACGAGCCGACCGCCGAGGCGAGACTGCGAACAGACGACCTCGCCGCTCGTCATCACGAACCTTTACGTGCATTTCGTATTCCGCTTCCCGCCTGTTCCCCAGCGTCGATCACGCACACGGACTACCAAAATGCCCGCTGCGTCACGACCAGACGCTCAGGGTCAGGCATGTGTCGGTACCGGCGGACGGTACACCGCGTTCACGATCCCGAGCACCAGGACGACGATGCCGACCACGAGATCGTTGCGGCGCGCGGTTGCCATGCCCATGTAGTTCATGAAGCTCGGTGCGAGAAGCGTCCACAAGCCGGCGATCGCGACAAGGAGGCTCGTGATCGGTGCAGGCCTGAGGGCCGCGGCACACGCGAGGGCGGCGATGATGATCCCGACGATGATTTCTTCGGTCATGACTGCGCGTGAGGCGGTCGACAAGGCAAATCCGGCCACGATCATCCAGAGGCCGAGAATGAAATTAATCCAACTTAACGCTTTCATGATGAACCTCCTGAACCCGGATGATCTCGGTGCATCAAGGCTGCCAGAGGCGGAGCGCCGCCGATCGCGCGGCGGCTGAGTCGTCTGCTCTGGTGGGCTGCGCGGCCGAGACCGGCGGCATGAAATTGACCGATCGGAGCCGTTCGAGTACAACCGGCGCGACAGAAACGGAGGTTCTCAATGGCCACCGCGCGCCGGACAGATTCACGCTCGTTCCGCGAGTCTCGTCGTCAGGTGATCAAGGTTGGAGTCGCGGGGGTCGTCGCCGCGGCCGCGGGCGCCATCCCGACAGCGGACTCGCCGGCGGCGCCGCAGCCAGCCCGCGACGCGGCGAAGAGTCCGTCTGCGGCCCGCCTGAACGGTCCGCTGTTCTTCGACGTCGAGACGGCCACCGGCGTGGTGCGTGGCATGGCGAATACCGGCATCAAGATCTTCCGCGGCATCCCATACGGCGCCGATACCGGAGGCAGGAACCGATTCATGCCGCCGCGCAAGCCGGCGCCGTGGACCAGCGCGCGCAATTGCATCGGCTACGGGCCGATTTCACCGCAGACGGCGTCAGGGTTCCGCTCCGACTACGCACAGCTGATTCAGTGGGACAAGCACATCGGCACCGGCGGCATGAGCGAGGACTGCCTGTCGCTCAACGTGTGGACACCGGGCGTGAACGACAACGCCAGGCGGGCGGTGCTCGTGTCGTTCCACGGCGGCGGCTGGGCGACCGGATCGGGCAACGGTCCGATGTACGATGGCGGACAGCTCGCGCTGCTCGGCGACGTCGTCGTCGTGACCGTGAACCATCGGCTGGCGAGCTTTGGCTACACGCATCTGGCCGCGGTCGGCGCGCCCGACGAGTTCAAGCACGCCGGCGTGTGCGGCGTGATGGACATGGTCGCGTCGCTCGAGTGGGTGCGCGACAACATCGCCGCGTTTGGCGGCGATCCGTCGCGCGTGCTGATCTTCGGCCAGTCGGGCGGCGGCTCGAAGACGTCGACGCTGCTCGCGACGCCGGCGGCCAGGGGACTGTTTCACCGCGCCGTGGTCCAGAGCGGATCGACGCTGCGCCTGGTTGACGAAGAAGCCGCCGCAAAATCGGCGGAGCTGCTGCTCAACAAGCTCGGGCTCGCGCGCAGCCGCGTCGCCGACATTCAACGCCTCCCGTGGGAGCAGGTGCTGCAGGCGCAGATCGACGCGGCGGGGGCCGCGTTCACGCCGGTGATGGATGGGCGCTACCTTCCGCATCATCCGTTCGATCCGGGCGCGCCGCCAGAATCGCGCGACGTGCCGGTCATCATCTCGACGACGCTCGAGGATGCGGCGCTGCGGCTGACGAACTGGGATCTCACCGAGAGCGGACTCACCGCGCTTCTCGACGAGCGCTACAAGGGCAAGGCGCAGGAGATTCTCGCGTTGTATCGTCCGGCCACTGCCGGCAAAACGCCGTACCTCGTGCAGGCGCAGGTCTTCACCGACAACCAGGTTCGCTCGCGCGCGATTACGCAGGCTGAGCGGAAGGCGGCGCAAGGCGGCGCCGGCGTGTGGATGTACCTGTGGGCGTGGTCGACGCCGGCGTTCGAGGGCAAGCTCGGCGCCGTACACGGTCACGACGTCGACGCCTCGTTCAACCTCTATCGCAACGGCATCTGCGGGACCGGCGACAAGACCGGCCGTCTCATGGCCAGGCGCCTGGCGTCGACCTTCGTCGCGTTCGCGAAGACGGGCAATCCCGACAACGATCAGATCCCGCACTGGCCGCCGTACGACGCGAACGTGCGAGCGACGATGATTTTCGACGCGAACACGCGCGTAGAAAACGATCCGCGCGCGTCAATCCGCAAGTATTGGAGTCAGCAGGCACCGCCAACCGAGGCTCGCGATTAGAAACGAGACATGGCTGAGGGCTGATGGCATAGTGTTCATGGTCCATGGCCATTAGCCATCAGCCATAGCCATTAGCAATCAGCCATCAGCCCTTGACGGGTCCTTCTGCACCATCCCGATGTAAATCCAGCCGGCGCCAGCGCACGATGTGCAGCCTTGCGGCGTGTCGCCGCGGCCGGTCGCCTTGCACCATCGGCACCCCAACCACACGTCCTCGCTGAGTGCGAGGACGAACGTTCCTCCGCAGGGACAGCGCCGGTCGAGCTGAAACAGGCTTCCAGCGGCGTGGCATCGATCGCACGCGGCGTTCGGTCTCGGTCGCTGACGCCAGTCGGGCACTTTGGATTGGCCGCGAGTATAGCGACGGGAACATGAACGCCCGATGAAAGACCGCGCGTTACCGCATCGTGAAGGTCCACGATCGTCGTCGAGCGACCGGGATCCGTCGCATCCGACTTCAGCCCGACAGAGACCTCGATCGTGTTTACACGCACGGGACGGCGCACGTGCCTGTATCGTTCGTCAGCTGCAACCTGTACGACGCGGGCGGTGTTGACCCGTCACCGGGCACGACCGTCATGGTCAGCGTCCGGCCGCTGACGACGCCGGTGAAATGCGCCGGCGGCGGCGGATTGATGCTGATGGGGCCCACCTCGATCCGATACGTGCCGTCGGCGACAAAGGCGCCGTCGGTCGCGACGAACGGCCGCGGAAACTGTCCGTGGCCGCAGCCGACGACGAGATCGCAGCGGCTCTCGGTCACCGACAGGCAGCCTTCGCCCACCCATCGGCCGAGTGGCAGCGGCATCTCGGCTGGTGCCGCCGGCGTCCTGCTGCAGCCGACCACGGCGCAGCACAGGGCGCCGAGTCCGAGCACGCCAAACCACCGTCTGGTCACATTCGAATTCCCGCCAGAGCCGACGGACTCGGCGACGACACCCTGCGCTCGACAAGAAACCTGCCGCGCGTTGCGCTCGGCAGCGTATCACGGCACTTCCGCCGTCGCCGCAGTCGACCCCCGACTTCTCATCGTCCCGCGCTGCACCACGTGAGGCGGCGGATTCCGTCTAAGCAGGAGAGGAGGCGGGCCATGGAGGCCTCTCGCAGGTGGTTACGGCAACGGAGCCGATCCCTGATCGCGTCGGTGTTCAGTATCGCGGCAGGCGTCCAGGTGACCGCTTTCGGGCAGTCCGTGCAGGCGCGCTCGACTGCCAGCGCGATCGAGGCGCCGATCGTGCGCGAATACGTCGACGATCAGACGGTGGTAGCGGAGGATCCCGTCGCCGAGCTTCCGCGCAACGTCACGATCTTCGGCTACGAAACGGCCGTCCGGTCGATGCTGCGCTGGTCGCCCACGTTCAGGCGTCAGTGCGCGCGCCTCGCCGCCGCTGAGTATCTCGCCGTCCAGGTGGCGCCGGCGCTCCAGCCCGGTCTGCCTCTCGATCACACCCTCACCAGGATCGCGTTCAAGCCCAACGGCCGGATGCAGGCACACGCATACATCGGATCCGAGGGCGACCCGCTGGAACTGCTCGGCCACGAATTCGAGCACATTCTCGAGCAGCTCGACGGCGTCGATCTCCCGTCGATGGCGCGCCGTCCCGCGACCGGCGTGTATGCCGTGCGGGTCGGTGGGCCCTTCGAGACACGGCGCGCGCTTTTTGCGGGCCGCCAGGTCGCGCGCGAAGTCCGCGAGCATCGACGCGACGGCCAGTGACATGCGAGTGCGCAAACAGGCAGCGCTGCTCTTCGGATGTCTCGCGCTCGCGCACGCTCCGACCGTCCACGAAGCGGCCGCCAGGCTCTTCACGATCCGGCAAGCCAATGTGAGAGGACTCCCCGAGGGGCCATCTGCCTCCGTAAGCGCCAACGGGCGGTACGTCGCGTTCGTATCCAACGCGCGCCTCGCTCCCACTGACGTCGACGATCGCGCCGATCTCTACGTCGTCGACCTTCACGATGGCAGCGTCTCGCTCGAGACACAAACCCCTGGCGGGGGCGTCGCCCTCCGCGGCGCCTCGTCGCCTTCCATCAGCGGCGACGGCCGGTTCCTGGTGTACGAGACAACGGCGTTCTTCGGCGCGAACGCCCTTCCGCGCGCCGTCATCGGTCTTCGCGACCGATGGAGGAAGACGATCGACGTGATTTGCGGAGCGGACGCCGCGACCGTTGGTGAGTGCTACGCCCCGCGCGTCAGCGCCGACGGCCGGACGATCGTCTTCACGTCCTCCGCGACCCACCTCGTCCCGGGCGAGGACGCGAACGGATCCGGCGCGGACGTGTACATGTTCGAGCGCGAGACGAGCACGATCCGCCGCGTCAGCGTCGACTCGGCGGGACAGCAGTCGTCAGTCGGGTCGAGTTTCGCGCCGGCGGTCAGCGACGACGGCCGGTACGTGGCGTTCGTGTCGTCGGCGCCGCTGGACCTCGTGGCGAAGCCCGGCGCGCCATCGACACGATCGGTGTACCTGCGCGACATGATGCGTGGCGTCACTACGCGCGTGAGCGTCGCGATGCACGGCGCCGCGGCGGATGGCGCAAGCTACCACGCCGCCTTGAGCGGCGACGGACGTCTTGTTGCGTTCACGTCCGACGCCTCGAACCTGGCGCCGCGCGATTCGAATAACGCGGCAGACGTCTTTCTGTACGATCGCGACACAGGAGCGACCGTGCTCGTCAGCCGCAGTCGATCGGGCGACTCCGCAAACGGGCCCAGCATGTATCCGGCGATCTCGGGGGACGGGCGCATCGTGAGCTTTCAGTCGGACGCGTCGGACCTGACGTGCGGCCGCGGCTGCACGCCCTCGAAGGACGACATCAACCTCGTCGCGGACGTGTTCGTGTTCGACCGCGCGTCGGGCGCGATCCGCTGTGTCAGTCGCGGGCAGCGACCGTGGATGGAAGCGAGCATCGGCCCCGCGATCGACCGCTCCGGTTCGGTCGTCGCGTTCTCGTCGCGCCATCCGGTCGATGCCCGTGACGTGAACGAGGATTTCGATCTCTACGTGCGCGTGGAAGCTGCCACCGCCGATGCGATCTCGAAGCGCTGAGGCCTGCCGTCCCGCCGGCAAACGATCGCACGCCTGCACGCCTTTTTCCGGCCAGCTGCAGCCGCCGCCGTCGCCGGTTCTATAATCAGTCGCCCCTGTCGAACCGGCAGGCCTATGTCGCTGCGTGCTGGCACTTATCTGAGCGCGTACGAAATCCGGGCTCTCGATGGCGTCGATCCTCACCGCCTCGCGCGCTTCACACGTGAGGCGCACCTGCTGGCCTCACTGAATCATTCGAACATCGCAGCGGTTTACGTGCGGCCTGAAAGGCCGCACCTGCAGATTTGAAACGCACGTTTGGACTTGAAGGCTATCGAAGGGAATGCCGTGACCCGACAGCAGTGGTTGGCGTATCTGACGGCGATGTGCCTGGTCCTCGCGGCGAGCGAACGAGCCGCTGGCCAGGGATACGGTGTCTACGAGCAGGGCGCGTGTGCGATGGCGCGCGGCGGCGCCGCCGTCGCGGCGCCATGCGACGACGGATCGGCGATCTTCTTCAACCCTGCTGCCATCGCGCTGCAGCGTGACGGCAGCAACCTGTCTGCCGGCGCCACGCTGATCGGACCGCGCGGCGACTTTGCCGGGTTCGGCGGCCGCGTCAACGGCACGATGACCGAAAACTGGATTCCCGTGCCAGCCGCCTACTACACGACTCCGGCCGGGAGCCGTCTGTCCCTCGGCATCGGCGTCTTCGTACCCTTCGGCCTGACGACGGAGTGGCCTCTGGAATTCGCGGGGCGCTTCGTCTCGTACAAGACCGTGCTGAACGCGCCCTATCTGCAGCCGACGGTCGCCTACAAGATCAACGATCACGTGTTCGTTGGCGGCGGACCGGACTTCGTCATCACCAGGCTCGAGCTGAATCAACGAGCCGACCTGGCGACGCAGCAGCTTGCGCCGGGCATCACGTTCGCGCAGCTCGGCGTGCCGCTGGGGACCGATTTCGCAAACTTCAAGATCAGCGGGTCGGACTTCGGCCTCGCCGGGCACGTCGGCGTCCTGATCAAGGCCAGCGAGAAGCTGTCGTTTGGCGGCAGGTATCTCTCGCGCCACACGATCAAGCGCGACGACCTGACCTTCGAGTCCTCACAGATTCCCACCGGATTGCGGACGCCCGTTCCGCTTCCCGGCATTCCTGCGGGCACGCCGATCGACGTCCTGCTGGCGCCGCAATTCAGCGGTGCCGGGCGGCTCGCGAACCAGGGCGCCGCAACCGAGCTGACCGTGCCCGATCAGTTCGTCGGCGGTCTGGCGATCATGCCGAGCGCGCAGTTGAAGCTGCTCGTCGATTATCAGCTCACGACGTGGAGCGTGTTCGACAGCCTCGCGTTCACCACCGAGCGCGGCCTCGGCGAAGTCATCGTGAAGAACTACCGGGACACGAGCGGCGTGCGCATCGGCGCGGATTACAGCGTCGGTGAAGGAGTGGCGGTTCGCGGGGGACTTGTGGTTCACCAGGGCGCGGCGCCGGACGGATCGGTGACGCCGGATCTTCCCGAAGGATCACGACGGGAGTACACCGCCGGACTTGGCGCCCGATTCAGCCGGCACGTCGGCGTCGACATCGCATATCAGTACATCGACCAGGAAGATCGGAATGGCCGGGTGCTCCTGACCGGCCCGGACACCGGTACCTACACGTTTCACGCGAATCTCTTCGGGGCGAGCCTGATCGTCCATTTCTGACGCGGCTCCTGACGAGCTCGTCAGCTGGTGCGCCGCCGTCTTTCATTCGGCTCGTCAGGGCGCTCCGACGCGAGGACCAGTCTGTTGGTCACCTCGTCGAGGATCAGCTCGAGCCGACATACGTGGCAGCGATAGACGCTCTTCACGCGCGGCCGCTCCTCAGCGTCGCTGTGGCGAATCTGGATGTGACACGCGGGGCACTTCCAAGGCATCGCGGCTCGTTCATCTCACTGAATGCCGGTCATCGTACTGCCACACGGCGACTCCTCAGCAGAAGAAACAGCATGAGGCGGCAGTGACTCAAAACGCTGCGCTCGGCGAGCGAATCGGAGCCGGACACGCGTGCCAATGCGATTCGGACACGGTGCCTTCCGTTCAGGCCCTTGTCCGGTGCATGTGTGATGCCGGCGCCCGCACCGTCAACCTCGCGCACCGTGACTGCGCGGTCGAAACACCTGGCGGTTCGTCAAGAAGAGATCGAGGAGCCGATCGCGATCGACTCCTCGCGTTGACATGGAGGGATGCTAGCGAGCCCCCGCGCTCGTGGAACTCGCGGTGAGCACCCGCTTGAAGACCTGCACCGCCTGCCGCATTTCGTCCATCGTTCCGAGCGTGATGCGGCTGTGCGTCTTTTCGAACGGCGGAAAATCCCGGCCGACCGACACCTTCAGCGCCGCGCACGCCTCGCGGAACTGGCTGGCCGGCCGCTTCAAGTCGACGAAGATGCAGTTGGTGTGCGAGTCGGGCGCTTCGTAGCCGAGACTCTTGAACGCGCCGAGCGTGAAGTCGCGCACGCGCGCGTTTTCGGTGCGCTCCTCTTCGATGTGCTTCGCGTCCCTGAGCGAGGAAACGCCCGCCGCCGCGGACAGCGTGTTGACGCTGCCGAGACTCCAGGCGCGCGAGATCGCCTGCAAGGTCTCGGGTTGCCCGACCGAGTAGCCGAGACGCAGGCCAGCCATGCCGTGCGCCTTCGAGAACGATCGCGTGACGAATACACCCGGAAGTTCTTTCGCCAGCGGCACCGCCGTCTTCACGCCCGCGTCGTGGGCGTAGTCGATGTACGCCTCGTCGATCAGGATGTGTGTCTGCGGCGAGCTCTGCGTCACTTTCCGAACGAACTGCTCCACGGCGGCGGCGTTGTGCACGGTGCCGGTCGGGTTGTTCGGGTTGCAGAAGAAGATCATCCCGGCGCCCTTGGCCGCTTCGGCCATCGCGTCGAGATCCAGGCCCAGCGATCGATCGACGTGAATCATCTTGACCGGCGCGTTGATCCGGCGGGCTGCCTGATCCGGGGTGCCATACGTCGGCGCGGCAGTGACCAGCGGCTTGTCCGCCGAGCAGAACGCCCGCGTCGCACCCTCGAGGATCGCGCCCGACCCGGTGGCGACGATGACGTGGTCCTTGCTCACGCCGTAGACGTCCGCGATCGTTCCGACCAGATCGGCGGTGTAGTCCGGTGGATACCCCCGGCCCACGCGCGGCGAGATCGCGTTCCGCAGCGCGTCCATCGTTTTGCGGCCGGGGCCGCGGGCGTTCTCGTTGGAGCTGATTCTGATGAAGCCGCCGTCGTCGGGTGGCTGCAGCGCGCCGCCTTCGAAGGCCATCGCCTCGTGACCGCGGCCGATGATGAACGGCGTGGACAGCAGGCCGGCGCCGCCCAATCCCAGATTGCGGAAGAAATGGCGACGGGACAGTGACATGAGTCCTCCTTCGCAACGCATAGAACGAAGGCGCGGCGGAGTGCACCTCCAGCGCGCCCACGCACCGGGGCGCCCGTAGTATACGGCCACACGTGTGCAGCGTGCCCGGCTAAAGAGTGAAAGGCCGCGCGGGCCGCCGTAAGGGCCCATGAGCTCCTCAGCCGGCCTGACTGAGCGGCGTGGCGGCGCGTCGGCGCGATGTTCAGGTGCGTCTGCCGATCCGCGCTGAGGGCGACGCGACGTCACTCGGAGGGCGGGTGATCGAGAATCTCTTCGCGCTCGCGGTCCCAGTACATCTTCCTGCCCTCGCGATAGCTTCGCGTCGCCATGATCACGGCAACCGAATGGGCGAAGCCGCTTTCGATGCTGCCGTTGGGCGTTTGCCGCGAACGCATGCACGCCAGCCAGTTGTCGGTGTGGGCCTTCAGGTTGTCATCCTGCTTGATCGGCGGCGGCTCCGAGACGCCGGGCAGCAGGATCGGCTCCGGCTTGTACTTGCCCAGGTGAAGGCTGATGAACACGATGTTGGAGCCCCACAGGCTGTACGGCTCCTTGACGTACCACCACTGCGGACTGCCTTCTCCACCGGGCGAGAACAGCGTGCCCCGCGTCCCGCGAATGATCGTGTGATCGCCGTGGGCGTTCCCGAAGGTCGTGCCGTACGTATAGAGCACCTGACGCTCGGTGAACGTCGAGATGGCCTGGAAGGTGTCCGGGTTTTCGCGGACGTCATGCCACACGAAGATGCCGCCATTCGCGACGGTGTCGTCGGGGATGAACGTATCCAGATAGAAGTGCGCCAGCCCCGAACCGTGGCTGTACCACTGATCCGTGATTCCGCCGGAAAAGTCCTTGAAGAGACGGAACTCGAAGTACACGCGCGAATTGAACGGGCGATCGCTCCGGCCGAGCAGCCACCGTTTCCAGTCGGTGTCGCGCTCGCGGATTGCCGCCACGTTCCCGTCTCTCGGGATGTGCCAGCGCGGCCCGTTGTAGTTCCAGCTCTGACTGATCGACATGATCTTGCCAATCTTGCCGCTGCGGATGATCTCGCGAACCCTCTGCTGATACGGACAACTCAACCACTGCGATCCCATCTGCACGACCTGCGTGCTCGCCCGCACCGTGTCGCGCGCCAGCCTGGCGTCGTCGATCGTGTTCGCCATCGGCTTCTCGCAGTAGCAGTCTTTGCCGGCGCGCACGACCTCCGCGAGAATCCTCGCGTGCTGGTGATCGCCGGTCGCGATCATCACCGCGTCGAGATCCGGATCCGCGAGCATCTCCTCCGAATGCTGGTACTGCTTGGGCCGCCTTCCGAACAGCCGTTCGGCGTCGTCGGCGGCTCGTTCGCGGTTCACCGACCAGAGGTCGCAGACGCTTCGCAGGTCGAACAGGCGATCGCTCTCGGCGGACTTCTTGAGCATCTGGCGAAGCCCTTCGGCTCGATGTCCGCAGCCGATCAGGCCGATTTGAATCCGATCGTTGGCCCCGATGATCCGGGAGTACGATCTCGCCGTGAGCAGCAGTGTGCCGGCGGCGAGAAACTCACGACGTGAAACCGCGTCCATGATGGATCTCCTGTCCAACACTGCCACTGATCGCGCGAGGAAGGTAGCAGAAAGTAACCGGTAATATATGCGCCGATGACATCCACGGCCGCGGCGATCGCGGGAATTCTGGCCGATGCCGGCATCGAGCGCGTGTTCGGGCTGCCCGGCGGCGAGATTCTCGTGCTGATGGACGAACTGCGCCGCGCCGGCGTCGACTTCGTGCTGATGCGCCACGAAGCGAACGCCGGGCTCGCGGCGGCGGTGTACGGGAAACTCCGGCGGCAGCCGGGCGTCGTCCTGACGACGCTCGGACCGGGCGCGGCAAACCTGATGCTGCCGATGTCGAACGCGTACCTGGATCTCGAGCCGCTGCTCGCCATCTCGGCGCAGATCCCTGACGATTTTCCGGCGAGCTACACGCATCAGCTGCTGCCGCTGCACGATGCGTATCGCCCGATCGCGCGCTACGTCGAGAAGATCACCGGCGCGAACGTCTTCGATGTCGTGCCGCACGCGCTGGCGACGTGCATGGAGCGTCCGTTCGGCGTGTCGTACCTGACGCTGTCCGCCCGCGAGGCGCTCAGGCCGGCGGCGGCCGAGACGCCGCGAACGAGTGCGCCGCGAGCGGTCGCGGCGAGACACCCGCCGGCCGCCGAGGCGCGCGCGCAGGCGGAGGCGCTTTCGAAGGCGCTGGCCAAAGCCAATCGCCCGCTGATCGTGATCGGTCTGGGCATCGACACCGCCAACGCGGCGCGGATCCGGCGCTGGGTGAGTGGATGGAACCTGCCGGTCGCAGTGACGCCGAAGGTCAAAGGCATCGTCGACGAGACCGCCGCGAATTTCGTCGGCGTCGCCGGCGGGATGGCGGCCGACGGCGTGCTGTGCGACGCGATCGCCGCCGCCGATCTCGTCGTCGGATTCGGCCTCGACCCGGTGGAAGTCGACAAGACCTGGCACGCCGAGCGGCCGATGACGTGGATACTCGAATCGCCGAATGCGGGCGGAATCGTGCCGCCGGGAGCGGCGCTCGTCGACCACGCGGCGCTCCTCGACGCGCTGCTCGATCAGGCGCCGCCCGGATCGTGGCCGGCGCCGTTCAGGGAGTTTCAGGAGCGGCGTGCGCGCATGCTGACCGATCGCACCGAGTCGGACGGCACGATGTGGCCGGGCGACATCGTCCGGGCGCTGGCGGCGGTGATGCCGCCGGAGACGATCGTCACGACCGACGTCGGCTCGCACAAGTATCTGTTCGGGCAGTACTGGCCCAGCCGCGAGGCGGAAACCTTCTGGATGTCGAACGGGTTGTCAGGGATGGCGTACGGCTTGAGCGCCGCGATTGGTGCCAGGCTCGCCCGGCCCCACGCCCCGGTCCTGGCCGCGGTCGGCGATGGTGGCTTCTCGATGAACGCGCAGGAGCTCGAAACGGCCGACCGCGTCGGCGCGCCGTTCATCACAGTCGTGCTCGAGGACGGGAGCTACTCGCTGATCAAAATCTCGCAGGCGGGGAAGAAGCTGCCGCCGTACCGCACCGAGTTCGGTCCGATCGATACGGTGAAGATGGCGGAAGCGTGCGGCGTGGAGGGGGTGCGGACGACAAATCCCGACGAGCTGGCGGCTGCGGCGAAGCGCGCGGTCGACGAGCGCCGCAGCCTGGTGATCGCGGTGCCGGTCGACGACGACGATTACACGCGGATGTTCTGAGCTCTGGCCGCCTGCGATCGCTTCCGTAAGGGACGACCTGAAGGTCGGACTACCAACCTCACGTTCGAAACAAGCCTGGAGACGATGATCTCGTTCCTGATCGCCGGCCACACGGTGTGAGCGCACCGATCGCGCTCTGGCGAGCGTGGGGCCGGAACCGCGACAACAGCGTAACCGGTCAACGATTCTGTCAGCGATCTCGACGTGCAGCTGACAGCGGTGTCGTTGAAGAACCTGCTGCAACCCGCCGATAACAGAGTCCAGACAGGCGATCGGCCTGCATGCCTGCGCGAAACTGCACGGACGACCGCACCGGTTTCATCACGACAAACACGAGAGGAGTCGGTCATGAGCAAGGCGTGTTTCGCCGCGGCGGTGTCAGTGATAGCCGCGGTTTGTTGTTTCCCTTCTCTCGTCGAAGCCCAGGCGACTCGAACCTGGGTTTCCGGCGTCGGCGACGACGCCAATCCCTGCAGCCGCACTGCCCCGTGTAAGACCTTTGCCGGTGCGATCTCCAAGACCGCGCCCGCCGGCGAGATCGACGTGCTCGATCCTGGCGGCTTCGGCGCACTCACGATCACGAAGTCGATCACGATCGATGGCACGTCCGGCCTCGCTGGCGTCCTCGTTTCCGGCACCAACGGCATCGTCATCAACGCCGGAAGCGGCGACGTCGTGATCCTGCGGAATCTCGATTTCAACGGCATCGGCACCGGTCTCGACGGCGTCCTGATCCTCGGAGCAGGGGATGTCCGCATCGAGAACTGCAAGATCTACGGCTTCTCCAGGCGCGGCATCGAGGACGACCGCACGTCCGGACATCTGTTCGTCTCGAACACCATGGTCAGCAACAACGCTCAGACGGGAATCCTGACGCTGTCGGGAGCGGGCAGCACGTTGAGCGTGAACATCGACCACGTGCAAATGCACAGCAACGGCAACGCGGGGCTGGCGATCACCGGCGGCACCCAGGCCGCCGTGGCTCATTCATGGGCCACGTCGAACGTTCACGGATACTACGCGGATACCGGCGGCGTGCTCAGCCTCGAGGACAGCGTGGCGTTCGGGAATGTCGGCACCGGCATCAACGTGTCGTCAGGCGGCGTGGCCCGCCTGTTCAACTCGACCGTCAGCAACAACGGCACCGGGCTGAGCATCGGCGCAGGAGGCAGCGTTGGCTCGTATGGGATGAACCGCATCTTCGGCAATGCCGCCGGGAACGGTCCGCCGAGCGTCCCTCTGCCGTTGCAATGAGCGAGATCGTCGAGCGCCGATCTGTCAGCCGCAATCGACCTGATAGATCGGCGCAACGGCGCTCGCCCGGAAGACCGGCCCTGCGGCACAATGCGCAGGATGCTTCCCTTCTACATTCGCGAAGATGATCCGCCAGCCAAGCAGCAAATCCTTAGGGCAGCGATAAAGCTGTTCAGCGAGCACGGGCTCGCAGCCACCACCATCCGCGACATCGCCGAAGAAAGCGGCTACACCAATCCGGCGCTCTACAAGCACTTCGCGAGCAAGGAGGAGCTGGCACTCTATCTGTTCGAGACCTGTCATCGGCATCTCTGGACGCGGTGCCAGAGCGCCATCGGCGGTGCAAAGAGCTTCGAAGGCAAGCTGGAACGGTACATCGGCGAGGTCCTCGAGCTCGTGGACGAGCAGCCGGAAGCCATGGCGTTCCTCTCCGACAGCGCGCGCGTCCTCTGGCCGAAAGCCGGGCCGACGGTCCGGCGTCACACCATGATCGGCCTGGCGCGATCGCTCATGAGCCTCGCGCAGCGGCCGCGCCGCCGACATCCCGCGCTGAATCCCGACGTCGCAGCCGCGAGCCTGCAGGGGACGCTCAGCGAGCTCGCGCGCATGATGCAGGTTGGCGTCGTGCCCGGGCCCGCCATCCGCTGGAAGGGCGACCTCGTCGCGCTGTTTCGAAGGGTCGCGACAGAGTCTTAGATCACGACGCAGAATCAGCTCGACGCGGGTCCTGTCCGCGAACAGCCACGCCGCATGTTCGCCGGAAAAGCACTCCTCACGGCTCACGGCTCCGCGCCCGGCGGGGCGGCCCCGTTCGCGGCCACCCGCGAGCGAAGAGCACGTTGGCAGAATTAGCTCGAGGCGGGTCCTGTCCGCGAACAGCCCCACCGGGTGCTCGCCAGAAAAGCCCTCGTCACGGCTCACGGCTCCGCGCCCGGCGGGGCGGCCCCGTTCGCGGCCACCCGCGAGCGAGCTAATTTTGCAGGGTCTTCTAATCTGCAACGATCCCGTGACGTGGTCCTGAGTTAGCGTGTGCTAATATCGGTTAGCAGATGCTAAACACAGGCCGCCGCCGACAGCTCTCCATCGACCGCACGATCGCGCTGGACATCAACGGCACTCAGCAGAAAGTCCGCATCTGTGCCGCGCG
Source organism: Vicinamibacterales bacterium (assembly GCA_035259385.1). Taxonomy (GTDB): domain Bacteria; phylum Acidobacteriota; class Vicinamibacteria; order Vicinamibacterales; family CAVVIG01; genus QHWK01. Next base: position 34,757 of record DATFWL010000171.1, read on the forward strand.
CGCCGGGCGCCCTCCGCTGCTGATCGTCCAGGCCGGCCCCGGCCTGCCGGTGCTGCACGAGGTGACGAAGTTTCAACGGCTTCTGAATCTCGAACGTGATTTCCTCGTCGCATACTGGGAACAGCGGGGATGCGGCGACGCGCCATCGGGCGACGCCGGCAGCGCCTCCATGACGCAGCAGGTCGATGATCTCGTCGCCGTCCTGCGCTGGTTGCACGAGGAAACCAAGCAGCGCGTGATCGTGTTCGGCGTTTCCATGGGCGGAACGTTCGCCTTGCAGGCAGCCGGGCAGGCGCCCGATCGCGCGAAGGCGATCATCGCCGTATCCCCTGATTCGCAGACGGCCAGCAGCGATGCGTCAGCCCACGGATTTCTTCAGGCCCAAGGCCTTCGTGCGAATGGTCGGATGAGCCAACGGGTGAAGAAGCTCGACCCGCCACCCTACCTGGATTCGGCCGCGCTCCAGCAGCGCGCCAGGCTGCTGGCTGATCTGGGCGCGATCGAACGCAGAAAAACGTTCAACGCGTTGTTGAGGGAGATGCTGATCGCAATGATTAGCACCTACGGTGTCGTCGGCACGATCCGGGCCTTGCGCAACATGAATCGCGTTCAGCGGAAGCTGCTGCCGGAGATCGCGTCGCTGGATCTGATCACTGACCCGCCTCGCGTGACGGTCCCCGTTCATTACGTGTTCGGCGAGCAGGACGTCTTGAATCCGCTATCCATCGTGAAGGCCCTGCCGGCAGCGATCGCCGCGCCAGCGAGTACCGTCGTCCGCGTGCCCGACGCCGCCCACATGGTGCATTTCGACCAGCCGGCGATCGTGCGCTCGATCGCGGAGCGTGCATGAAGATCCATGCCATCCAGACCGGCTCGGTCCGGATCAAGACCGCGCAGCGCCAGGGGCGCGGACACGGACTGCGACGGAGGCTCGGGATCTTCGCCGACCGAAGCTGGACCGGATGGCTCCCAACCTACGCCTGGGTGATCGACCATCCGGAAGGCGTGATCGTCGTGGATACCGGCCAGGGAAGACATCTGCGCGACGCCGGTCGGTCTCTGCATCCGTACATGAGATGGGAAGTGGCGTTCGGGATCGATCCCGATCAGGAAATCGGTCCGCAGCTGCGCGCTCGTGGCATCGGGCCGCGAGATGTGAAACGCGTCGTGCTCACGCACCTCCACAGCGATCACGATGGCGGCCTCGCGCATTTCCCGCAGACCGAGATTCTGGTGTCCCGGGGCGAACTCCGAACGGCACGCGGATGGATGGGCCGCGCGCGCGGATACCTCCCGCATCGCTGGCCTTCATGGTTCGACCCGGTCCCGCTCGATCTCGGCGCGGACCCCTTCGGTCCGTTCGCGGCGAGCAGGCGTCTGACCAGCGCCGGCGACGTGGTCGCGGTGGCGACGCCCGGTCATACGGCGGATCACCTCTCTGTCATCGTCGAGAGCGACGGGTTGGCGTACTTTCTGGCCGGCGACGCGTCGTACGACGAGCGATTGATGCTCGACGGTCAGATCGACGGCGTCAGCGTCGCCGACGCCGCGGCCCGCGCGACGCTCGACGCAATCAGACGTTTCGCCAGAGATCGTCCGACAGTCTACCTGCCGACCCACGATTGCGAATCCGCCGCGCGTCTCGCAAGCCGGAGGCTGGTTGACGACGGAGCCCCGCCGTCGCGTACCGCGTCGAGCGCTCGCGGGCAGCGGTGGTGATCAATCCTGCGACGCCAGCACCTGCGCCCGCGTTTTTCCGTATGGAAAGAAACCCTCCTTCTCGCCCTTCGCCCAGGCTGCTCGCTGCTCCGCGCTGCTGATGTCCCAGTCGGGCCGGCAGCGTTGCAGCACGGCGCGCAAATCGAGGCGCAGCTCCTCCACCGTCGGCCGGCCGAAGAACCAGTAGCCGTTGTAGATCTTGTAGACACGCCGGCCGGGTTCGAGCACCAGCGTGTGCGGAATCATCGGATTGTGATCCGGATCGGTGTACTCGACGATGTCGAGATCCTTCTGCAGCTTGCGCTGAGCATCCGACAGAAAGGTCCAGTGGGCTCCGACGGCGGAGCGAAACTCGTTCGTCTCGATCAGGTTGTCGGTCGAGATCGTCACGAGGCGGCAGTAGCCTACCAGCATCTCGCGATGGAGTTGGAGGAGCCCTTCGTGCTGCCTCCTGTCCTTTGGACAGAACCCGCCGCGGGCGAGCACCAGCACCATCGGATCGCCTTCCTGTAACTCTGACAGCGTACGGTGTTTGCCCTGGTGGTCCGTCAACGCGTAGTCGGGAAAGACCGCGCCGGGAACGATGTCGGATCTCATCGTGGCCTCCGTCGTTTGGTGATGATCAGCGCCGCGCCGCGGGTTGCCCCTCGACCTTCGCGGCGAGCTCTTCGAGGCTTTGCCCCAGGACCCGGTTGAAGGCCGGGAAGGCGTGGATGACGTCGGCGAGCGTCTTCAATGGCGTGGCCAGCTTGATCGCCAGCACGAGCTCGCCAACGATCTCGCCCGCTCGCGGCGTGACCAGCGTCGCGCCGACGAGCACGCCGCGCTCGCGGGCGGCGACCAGCTTGAGGGCGCCCTTGTGAAAGTCATGGATGTAGCCGCGCGCCGCCTCGCCCGGATCGGCGGTCGCGACGACAACGTCGATGCCGCTCGCGCGGGCGGCAGCCTCCGACAGCCCGACCGACGCGATTTCCGGATCGGTGAACGTCACACGGGGAACCGCCGTGTGATCCGCTCGCGCGTCGATGCCGCGCAATCGCTGCGCGATCACCTGACCGTGGTAGTAGGCGAGGTGCGTGAAGCCGCCAAGTCCCGTGACGTCGCCGGCTCCGAACACGCCAGGCTGCGCTTCGAGTGTGTCCGGATCCACCTTCAACCAGCCGCGCTCCGTCTGCGCGAGCCCGGCGCCGGTCCACGCCTCCGCGTTGGCACGGCGACCTGTCGCAACCAGCAGGCGGCTGGCGGCGATTGCAGCACCGGACTTCAGGTGGACTTGGACGGCCGCACCTTTGCGCGATGGCCCTTCTGATCGCGTTTCGACCGAGACACATGGATCTCCGATCCGCAGCGTGATGCCATCTGCTTCCAGGTGCGACCGAAGCGCGGCGCCGGCCTCTGGCTCCTCGTGAGCAAGAAATCTCGGGCCGGCTTCGATCATGGACACCTCGGTGCCGAGGCGTGCGAACGCCTGCCCCAGCTCGACGCCGATGGCGCCGGCACCGAGGATCGCAAGCGAGGCTGGCAGCTCGGTGGGAGCCGCCGCCTGGCGGTTGGTCCAGAACTCGATCGTGTCCAGGCCGGGGATGGATGGAATCGCTGCGGTGCTTCCGTTGGCGATCACTACCGCGCGTCGGGCGACGAGCTGCTCGCGTCCAACTGCAACCGTGCGCAGGTCCGTCAGCGTCCCTTCGCCTCGAAAGAGCCTGGCTCCGTTCGCTTCCATCGCCGCGGCAGGCCGGCTGTCGTCGAAGTTGCGTGCCATCCACAGCACGCGTTCGGAGATCTTGGGAAAGTCGACGGTCCACTCGACGTGTGAGGCCGCGAGGCGGCGGGCGCGCCCGGCCTCGGCCAGGGTTTCGCTCGAGCGGAGCAGGGTCTTCGACGGCACGCAGCCCCAGTACGGGCACTCGCCGCCGACCAGTTCTCTTTCGACGACCGCGAGCGTCAGCCCGCTGTCGCGAAGGCCGGCCGCGATCGCTTCTCCCGCGACTCCGCCGCCGAGACAGACGACATCAAACTCTGTGGCCAAGTCGCGTCCTCCGGAAACCATTCACGCCGCGCGCTTCACGCAGCGCGCATCGTCGTCTTCGTTGGCGCTTTGTTAGCATGTCACCTGGAGCGTGATCTCACAGATGATGTGGTTCGATCCATACCTTATCGGATCCGGCCGTTTCAATGGCGTCCTCAAAACGTACACGATCGATCGATACCATCGTCCATGGATCTGCTGCGGCCGATCCGGTGTAAGCGCATCCGTGCTCTCGTAAAGGCCTTGTAACATGAGCGACTCCCAGTCTCCCGCCGATCTGAAGCTCGACGAAGCGCTCCAGGTGCCGACCGCATTCGGGCCGGTGATCGACAACCGGGCAAAGCACCGGTTCGAGCTCCAGGTGAACGGCAGTACCGCATTCCTTGTTTATGAGAGGACCGATGACGCCCTGACGCTGATTCACACGGAGGTTCCGCCGGCGTTGCGTGGCCACCACGTGGGTGACGCCATCGTCGAGGCGGTGCTGCGGGCGGGGCACTCCGCGGGGCTGCGCATCATTCCCGTGTGCCCGTTCGTGCGGGCGTACCTGCGCAAGCACCCATCAGCTTTGTAGGCCGGCCGTAGATATCAGTCGGGGCCGCAGGTCGGTTGTGGTTATGCGGATGCGATGGTGGTCAGATGAGCGGTGAGCCGAGCCGCATCACCGAGTCGAGCAGCCGCCTGGAGGTCTTCTGGGCATCGTACTCGTCCGCGCTGAACGGCACGCAGTGCGCGAGATCGGCGAGGAAGTCCTGCTCGAGCTCTCGGGTCACCGCCTCGTCGTAGACGACGAGATTGGTCTCGTAGTTGATCGAGAAGCTGCGGATGTCGATGTTCGCCGAGCCGATCGAACAGATCCGGGAGTCGACGCAGATCGTCTTCGAGTGGAAATACGCGCCCTTGTACAGGCACACCTGGACGCCGGCCCGCGCCATGTCCGCCGCGTAGGTCATGCCGGCACGATACGCGGGCGACACTTCACCGCCGTCGGGCGCGATCATCACGCGGACGTCGACGCCAGCGAGCGCCGCGGTGGTCATCGCTTCGGCGACGCTCGTATCGAGGATCAGAAACGGCGACTGAAGATACACGTGATGGCGGGCGAGCGCGATCATCGCCAGGTACGCCTGACGGATCGTTTCCCACCGCGAGTCAGGTCCGGCGCTGACCACCTGGATCGCCACGCCGTCTTCGCCGGCCTGGATCGCCGGGAGGTAGCGCTCGTCGAAGAGATTCTCGCCGGTTGCGTTTGCCCACATCGTGGCGAACACCAGCTGCAGGACGGTCACCGCCTTGCCGGTCACGCGGGTGTGCGTGTCGCGCCATCCAGTGAAGCCGGCCGGTCCGGTCAGGTGCTTCTCGGTCATGTTCAATCCGCCCGAGTAGCCGATCCGGCCGTCCACGATCGCGACCTTGCGATGATTCCGGTAGCTGAGCGTGTGCAGCTGATAGACAGGCGAGAACGGCTGCATCTGGATGCCGTCGCGACGCAAGCGCTCGACGTAGCGCCGATCGAGCATGAAGTAGCTGCCGACCGGATCATAGAGAATGCGGACCTCCACGCCGGCGCGAACCTTGTCGCGTAGCAGCCTGGCCACTTCCTCCGTGAATCGGTCGGAGGCCCATTCGTAGTAGAGCAAGTGGACCGACTGCGAGGCGGCGCGGATGTCGTCGAGCAGCCGCGGATATTTCTCGGTGGCGTTCTGCAGGATTTCGACGTGGTTCCCCGTGGTGAGCGGCGACCGTCCGGACGCCCACAGCATCCCGGCCAGGCGTGCAAAGTCCCCCTGGGTGTCGGCGAGGCGCGCGATCGCCTCCGGCTGCGCCGCCACTACGGCGGCCGCCCGGTCGGCCAGCGTCGAGCGCTCGAGCAGTTTGGTCAATGTCTGCTGGCGGCTGAAGGCATACCGTCCGCGTCCGAACATGATGTAGGTCAGCAGCGCTCCTGGCGGAAACACCACGAAGAGCAACACCCAGGCGAACGTCGACTGCGGGCTTCGGTTCTGCAGCGCCAGCATCGCCGTGACGCTGATCGCGTACGCGAACGCGAGCGTCAACGCGACCATCACCGGGCCCCGGCCGCCTCGACGAGCTCGTTGAGCAGCCGCTCGCACAACGTCTGCCGAAGTACGAGGGCGTGGCGGATTTCGCGCCCTTCGGCGCGCGCGGCCTCGAACTTCAGCTCTGGGAGGTAGTCGTGCAGCAGGCCGGCGAGGGTCCGCACCTCATCGTCGTTCAACGTCAGAGTCATGAATCTTCGTCTCCGTCCCGATTCAGTTCATCGGCAGCGCCACGCGCCGTGACGACGAATTCAGATCGACGGCCATGAGCTCGTCGATTTCGCTGCGCGGGGACCTGCTGGCGCACGTCACGACGGGAATCGAACGCCGCTCGCATTCCACCTGCAGGATCGCCTGTTGCTGGCACGCGACCGCATCGTCGATGTCGAGCAGGATCACGACCAGTTCTGGCGTGACCAGTCTAATCCGGGCCGCCGCGGACGCGAGCGACTCCATGAACACGACGTCGTAGTCGTTCGCATCGATCATCAGCGCGTCGAGCAGTTCTTCCCGCTGCGCATCCGAGCTGATGGCGACGAGGCTGCTGAGAGATCCGGTCATGACCGTGCCGCCGTGTCCGACTGATTCCGTTCGGGCGTCGGCCTCGCCGGGTACACATCGCGGGCGCCCGGCCGGGTGCCCGTTGCCAACGTCCAGTTGCTGACGCGAACCGCCGACGGGTTGTCTTCAGGCGTCATGGCTCGCTCCTCCCTGCACGGGCGGACTGCAAGGCAAGGAGAGTGCCGGTTGAACTGCCGCCCGGTGCGCCGGCATCAATGGCGTTTCGCGGCGCATACCGGTCGCCGGCGTGGACGTCATGCCAGTCAGCAGGCAGTTGACAGCTGATTGGCACGCCGGCGCGGGGATTGGTCCGTAACGCGGGGCGGCGAACCGAGCACGCGCTTTGCTGGAGGCGGGCGCATGACGTTAGATGCGCGCTCATTCGATCGAGTTGCCGGCCTCGCAGGCCGCGCGTTCGGCCGGTCCGCGGCGGTCATCATCGGCTTCGTCATGATGATGGCCGGCCTCGGAATGACGGCCACTATCGTGCTGCTGCCCGCCGGCGTCGTGATTGGACTGCTCGGCGTCGCGGTCTTCGTCGGTGGGCTGTTCCGCCCGCGATGATCGCCTCGCACACCACAGCGCGTCGCCTGCGCGTTGTGAATTCGTCGGTGCTCCAACTGTCGACCAAACGGAGGCGTGGCCGTGGAGAGTCTTGACATCCCGATCAATAAGTTGAATGCGAGCGCCAGGCGCGTGACGGACCGCGCGATCGAGGAATCGCGCCGGTGCGATCACGCGCTGATTACCAGCGGACACCTGTTGTGTGCCTTTGCACAGACGGAGTGGGACCTGTTCGCGCAGGTCATGCGCGAGGCCGAGCTGAACCCTCACGGCGTCCTCTCGGCGGTCGAGGGTCACCTCCAGCGCGTGCCGCTGGCCGCGGGCGGGAAGAGGCGAGTGTGTCCGACGACGATGCTGGTCTGCTCGACTGCCGTGTACCACGCCGGACGCGCTGGCCGTCCGGCCGCCGAAGCGTCCGACCTGCTCATCGGGCTGCTCAGCGAGACCAGCGGCGCGGTCGCCGCGGCGCTCTTGAAGCACGGGGCCGATCCGATCGAGCTCGTCTCACGGCTCGAGGTGTACTTCCGGGATCGCGACAAGCGCCAGGCGCGGCTGCAGCAGCGGTTCGAGCTGCCGCCGATGCTGAAGCAGTATGGGACCAACCTGAATCTGCTCGCGCACCTGGACAAGCTGCCGCCGGTTTTCGGCCGCGATCAGGAGATTCAGCAGGTCCTCGAGATCCTCAGTCACCGCGACCGAACCAATTCGGTCATGCTGCTCGGTGAGCCCGGAGTCGGCAAGACGGCGATCGCCGAGGGCCTCGCGCAGCGGATCGAGTTCGAACCCGACACGATCCCGATTCGACTGCGGAACTGTCAGATCGTCAGCATTCAGCTGAACGCCATCGTCGCCGGCACGATGCTCCGCGGCATGTTCGAAGATCGGCTCGAGAACATCATCCGCGAGGTGAAGGAACATCCGAACCTGATCCTGTTCATCGACGAAGCGCACACGATTGTCGGGGCGGGTTCCGCGCTCGGTGGAGCGTCGGATGCCGGGCAAATCTTCAAGGGGGTCCTCGCGCGCGGCGAGATCCGGATGATTGCGGCGACTACACTGAGCGAATACAAGCAGCACATCGAGGAAGACGAGGCGCTGGCGCGCCGCTTCCGGTGCGTGCAGGTCCCGGAGCCGACGATCGACGAAGCGCGGCGAATCCTGTACGACCTCCGGCCGCGGCTCGAGCGGAATTACTCCGTCGACCTGCTCGACGAGGCGATCGAGACGGCGCTGGAAATGTCGCCCCGCTACATGAGACACCTGCGCCTGCCCGACAAGGCGATCGGATGGCTCGACACCGCGTCGGTGCGGGCCGAAGTCGATCGGCGCGCGGCCGTGACGCGGGCCGACGTCGTTCGCGTGATCTCCGACGCGGCGCAGATCCCGGAGGACATGGTGTTCCGCGACGTGAGCGACCGCTTCAAAGACGTCGAAGCGCAGCTGCAACGGCGCGTCGTCGGCCAGTCGGCCGCGGTGCGGGCGGTTGCCCGGCGGCTGCGGCTGAACAAAGGGCCGCTCAAGGACGGATTCGATCGGCCGGACGGCGTGCTCCTCTTTCTCGGACCGACCGGCGTCGGCAAGACCGAGCTCGCCAAGGCGGTCGCGGCATTCCTGTTCGGCGACGAGAAGAAGATGATCCGGATCGACATGTCGGAGTACCAGGACGGGGCGGTGTCGGTCGACAAGTTGATCGGCATGCCGCGCGGCATCGCCGGCAGCGACCGCGGTGGCATTCTCACCAACCAGCTCAAGGACACCCCGAACACGGTCGTGCTCCTGGACGAGATTGAAAAGGCGAGCCCCGCCCTGTTGAACGTGTTCCTCCAGGCGTTCGACGAAGGCTGGTTGACCGACGGCCGCGGCAGGCGCGTCTACCTGAGCGACGCGATCGTTATCATGACCTCGAACGTCGGCGCCGAACATTTCCGGAAGCTGACCAATCCGCTCGGCTTCCGCGGACAGCAGGTGGAGGTCGACGAAGTACGAGGCGACATCATGCGGGCGCTCGCGCAGCGCTTTTCGCCGGAGTTCCGCAACCGGATCGACCAGGTCGTCCTGTTCGCGCCGCTCACGACCGACGATGTCCGCCGGATCGCGACGGCGTACCTGACCCGGCTCGAGCGCACGCTGGCCGAGGCCGGCAAGACGCTCGAGATCGACAACGCCGTCCTCGACCTGATCGCGGGGGAGGGTTACAGCCTGGCCTTCGGCGCCCGATTCCTGAAGCGCCTGATCGACGAGCGCGTCAAGCTGCCGATCACGATGCACTGGAAGGACGGATCCCATTTCCGCGTGCGCGTGGTGAACGGCGCCATCGTCGTCGACGCGTTTCCGATCCGGCTGGCGTACCGGGACGTGGCCTAGTGGATCGTTCACGCTGACGTGCTGCCTTCGTGCGTCGCGGCTTTTTCGTGATTTCGTGTCTTCGTGGCGGATCCCCGGGTCGCGAT
>DATFWL010000172.1:0-17438 GCA_035259385.1 Vicinamibacterales bacterium
TCACTACCCCGCCCGAGCGCTCGTCGGATCCCTTCCACGACACGTCGTACCAGCGACCACGGGCGGTGATGTAGGTGAGCGACACCTCGTGCGGCCGCGCCGTGGCTTCGGCCGCGAGGCGCGCGCGCAGCGCGATCAGCTCTGGGTGGAGCCGCAGCTGCAGGATGGTGAAGACGCGTCGGCCGGTTTCGCGCTCGAGCTCCTGCAGCGCGTCGAGGTTCCACGGGTTGATCACCAGCGGCTTCTCGCAGATCGCGTCGGCGCCGACGCGCAGCGCGAGCCGGATGTGCGCGTCGTGGAGATGGTTCGGCGAGCAGATGCTCAGAACGTGGACGCGGTTGGCCTCGGGACCGCGGCGCAGTTTCTCCAGATGCCGATCGAACCGCTCGAACTCCGTGAAGAAGCGCACGTCGAACGAGTAGCGGTCGAGGACGCCGACCGCGTCGTGCGGATCGACCGCGGCGACGAGACGATGGCCGGTGTCCCTGATCGCCTTGAGATGGCGCGGCGCAACATATCCGGCCACGCCGGTCATCGCGAAATTCTTCGGCGACGCGGTCATGCGGGCGCTCCGTTGCGGTCGGCGACGGCGCGGAGCGTGTCGGCGAGCCGCGGCGCGTTGACGCGCACCGAATAGCGATCCTGAACCGTGCGCCGGCCGGCCTCGGCGAAGCGGCGGCGCAGCGCGGCGTCTCGCAGCAGCCGCACCAGCTTGTCCACCCATTCGTCCTCGGTCGCCGCCAGGAACCCGTTCTGCCCGTCCTGCACGATCTCCCTGTTGACGCCGACGGCCGCAGCGACGACCGGCACACCGCAGGCCATGAACTCGAGCGCCTTGAACCCGCACTTCCCTTTCGACCATTCGTCGTCGGCCAGCGGGTAGACGCCGACGTCGCAGGTGTTGAACAGCTCCACTTCCCGCTCGAGCGACCACGGCTCGTAGGCGATCCGCAGGCCAGCCACGTCGAAGCGTTCGCCGGCGCCGCTGACGCGCAGCGTGAACGGCTGGCGCTCGCGGACGCGCCGGAGCACCGGCGCGAGGCTGCGGATATAGCTGCTGGTCGTGGGGCTGCCGATCCAGCCGACGATCGGCTCGTCGGCGCGGGCCCGATCGCCGTCGCACGGCACGAACCGATCGGTGTCGACGGAGGTGGGGATCATCGTGACGGCGCTGCTGAAGCGGCGGGCGTACGCCGCCAGGTACTCGTTGCCGGTGATCACGTGATCGCTGGAGCGGATGATCGCGGCAACCTTCTGCGGCCGCTTGAGCACGCCAATCAGCCGGTTCGCGTCGCTGACGTTGGGCAGAAAGATCGCATCGTCGAAGTCGAAGACGATCGGCGGGCGGCCGCGCGCCGCAATCAGCCGCTCGACGATCGCCGGGCCGATTGGAAACATCTCGCGATAGATGAAGACCACGTCGAAGCGGCGCAGGCCGCGCAGCGATCCGAGCCGGCGGGCCGAGAGCGCCGCGAAGGTGAGCGCCTTGCGCGCGTAGTGGCCCGGCTTGTAGACGAGCCGGAAGAACTCGGTCGTGAACAGAGAGCTCAAGGTCACGTCGACGCCGACCGATTCGAGGTACGGCATGAACTGCGCGATGCGGAACCGGCAGCCGGCGCCTTCTTCGGGAATCGGCGACAGCGCAAGCACGCGAACCGGCGTCCGATCTGCGGTCACGCCCGCCTGTCGAGCCACGCCCGCGTGATCGCGGCGGCAGATCGATCGACCGCAGCCGCCGCGAGGAGCACCGCGATCGGCACGATCGTCTGGAAGCCGCGCCCGCTCGACGTGCCGAGCGGCAGCAGGATCAACACGGTGATCGCGGCAACGCAGACGCATCGTGCGCAGAAACGAAGACGGTCCGCGAGCGCAGCCGGTGCAAGCCGTTCGAGCTGCCAGATCGACTTCGCCGTGGCGGAGCCGGACCACGTCCGGCGGATCGCCGCCACGCACGCGGCGCCCGCTCCCGACAGCCGGCTGTGCGCGATCACGTCGAAGACGGCGGCGTCGGCCCGTGCGCAGTCGATCTCCGGCTGCGCGACGCTTCCGGCCACGAGCTGCGCGACCCGCCACCATCCGAACAATCGCTTCGACATCACGGCTTCGCCGGGGCGCTCGACGCGGCTGGCGGCGTCATCGTGGTCACCGTTCCATGCGCGATGTACTGCGCGGTCTCGAACGACAGAGGCGCACCGAGCTTGAGCGGCTCACGCTTGTAGAGCCAGCCGCCCGCCGCCTGCTCCGCCGGAACATCGAGCGTCGCGATCACCGCGGCACCCTGACGAGCGACCGAGACGATGCGCGCGCGAAGGCCTTCGGCGTTCACGCGCGGGCTGACGTCGAGGTCGCCCGGCTGCATCCGCGTGGCGATCCCCTCGCCGACGGTGAACTGCGCGACGACACGAACGATCGGCAGCGCGGAGGTCGGATGCACGTCGGAGATCTGGAAGTTCACCCACCCTTTCGGTCCCTGCAGGGTGAGCGTCGAATCGGGGGCGACGTCGAGCGGTTGCGCGGGTCCCGAAAAATGACAGCGCTGCGTGCCGTCGGAGCCGACCGTCAGGTAGCAGCGCAGGTGCAGCGTCGCCGGCAGCTCGATCTGGCCCGGCAGCCGCACCGGCACGCTGAGCTCGCCGGCGCGGATCCGCAACCCCGCCGGCACCGGCGCGCCGACGCTCAGCACTTCCGCCGCCGGCGTCTGTGCGTCCGGAGGGAATTTCTGCCCGACCTTCATCGGTTCGCGTTCGCTGAGATAGAGAAACGCGCCCGAGACCTCGAGGTCGATGGTGGGCGCCGGCGAGAGCGGAAGAATCGTCAACGCTTTCTTCAGGCGGTCCACTTCCTCCATCTGGTCGTACAGCACTACGTCGTAGGTGCCAGGTCCGAGCTCGGGAAGATCGATCGCGGCGTTGGTGGTGCTCGCGATCATGAAGGTGCGGCCCTGAATGTCGTTGAACGACACACGCATGAACGGACGCAAATTGCGGCCGCCGATGCCAACCCGCTGATTGGGCCCCTCGTACAACGTCGCGGGAGCGACGGTCGTGAGCTTTGGTTGGGGCGTTCGGAACAGGAGGTAGGCGCCGTATGCCATCGGAAGGACGAGCGCGAGGAGGACCGCCACCAGCGCGTCGATCAGGTTCACTCGCCCGGCGATGCGCCCGCGATCGTCGACTACAGCCATGTGGGTTGCACCTCGAGGGGGCCGCGGCCGCGATCCGCGTCGAACGCGTGCAGGCGGCCCCAGGCCCATCGGATCAGATCGCAGGCGCCCACCGCGCTCAGCCACGCGATGAACGGGAGCGCGAGCCCGCGGTGCCTGACGAGCGTGCCGATGTTGCCGCCGGTCAACGCGACCGTGACCGCCGCCATCAGGCCGTAGCCGAACAGCACGCTCGCGACGGGCACATCGCGGCGGAACGCGCCGACCAGTCCGAACGGCATGAGCGCCATCAGCACATACCAGAGCACCTGCTCGGGGAGATAAAGGAGCGCCGCCGCCGAACGCACCTCCCAGGGCAGCGGGACCAGGACATAGCTGGCGAGCGCCCGCGTGACGAACCTCCCCGCCTCCGCGAACTGCAAGTCGTCGGCGCCGGCCTTCCCCTCATACAGCCGCTGATCGAGCAGCCGGTAGACGTAGCCAGGCGTCGCGACGTGGCCCCAGTGCTGCCGCGCCGCCGCCTGAATGCCTGCGTAGGCGCGGATCTGCACGGCGGGATAGCTGAGCGCGAACCCCAGCGCGAGCGGCGTTGCGACGATCGCCGCAATCATCACGCGCGGGCGCGTGACGAGGGCCGCGGCCGTCCACGCGACGAGCACGCTGCCGATCGTCAGCACGAATCCAGCGGCACGTACGGTCTCCAGCACGATCGCCAGCGCGATGATTCCGGCCAGCACCGCCGCTCGTCGCGGCCACGAACGGCTGCGGACAACGACGATCGCGAGCCACGCCGTGGTCGCCGTCAACAGGAAGAAGAGCGGATCCTTCAACGCGGACACCGACCACGCGAACTGGCTCGGAAGAAACAGCAGCACCATCAGGCCGCCAAGCGCCGGAACGCGGCCCAGGGCGGCCCGCACGATCCGGAACATCAGCGCGGACGCGCCGACGTAGCAGCCGATCCCGAGCAGGTGCACGCCGTAGGGCGACGGGCCGACCAGCACCTGCACGAACGCCAGCACGTACAGGTAGCTGGTCTGGCTGTAGTCGTCGAACGCGTAGATCAGATCGGCGCCGTGCATCGAGCGTCCGAGCGCCACGTTGCGCAGCCAGATCGATCGGCGGACGAAGTACTCCTCGTCTCCGAAGAAATGACCGAATGGCACGCGCGCGTGATCGGTCACCAGGAACAGCGCGGCGACGGCGGCGACGCGGGCGACGATTGCGACCAGCAGCACCGCCGTAATCCACCGACGTTCGGTTCCCTCCGTTCCGTGCCTCGCGCCGCGGACCACCAGCGCCATCGCGACCGCGAACCACACCGTGAGCGGAGAGAGCACGTAGACGACGCCGAGCGCGACGCCCACGACGAGCGGCACGCGCCAGCCTCGCGGCGACGACGTGGCCGGCACGGTCACGCGATCACCTCGGACAGCACCCGCCCGTACTCTGCAGCAATCGCCGGGAGCGCGAAGCGCTCGGCCGCCTGACGGGCGGCGGCGGCCATGCGACTCCTGGTCGCGCGGTCCGTCAGCAGCCGCTCGAGCGCGGCGGCCAGTTCCGCGGGCTCGTGCCGTTCGACGAGCAGGCCGTTGATGCCGCCGGCCACGATGTCCCTCGTGCCCGGCGAGCTGGTGGCCACAACCGGCACGCCGCAGGCCATCGCCTCGATCAGCACGTTGCCGAACCCCTCGTACCGCGAGCTCAGAGCGAAGACGTCGGCCTGCGCGATGAACTTCCAGGGGTTGCGCTGAAATCCGGCGAAGACGACCGCGTCGCCGACGCCGATTCGCTGCGCGTGCTCGCGGATCGCCGGGCCGCGCTCGCCGTCGCCGAGCACGAGCAGCGATGCCGGCACGGTGCGGCGCAGCAGGGCCAGGGCGTCGAGCATCAGCGGGTAGTTCTTCGCATCCGCCAGACGGCCGGCAGCGACGATCCGCGGCGACGATGGCCATTGCGGATCAGCGACCGGATCGAGCGGGACAACGGCCGCGGCCGCGACGGCCGCGAGATCGACGGGGTTGTGCAGTACGTGGATGCGGTCGCGGGCGATGCCGAACGCCGACACGAGATCGTCGGCGACGCCGTTCGACGTCACCACGATTGCGTCGGCCAGCCGATAGCCGGCGCGGGTCGCCAGCGCCAGCGCCGCGCGCCGCCACGGCCGCCGCCACCGGTAATCGGCATCGTCGAGAAAGTCTGACATCGGCGTCTGCTGATTGAAGACCACGCGCGCGCCGACGGCAGCCGCCCGCGCCGCGGTCAACGCCGAGAAGTAACTGAGAAACGCCACCACGAGTTGCGGACGCATCCGCCGGACGAACCGGCGCAGCGCGATCCAGCGGCCGACCCGCGCCGCGTTGTCGCCAGAGGCGATCTCAATCGCGGCGTCCACGCGGTCGAGATAGGCGCCTTCCCGCCGGAACAGATACATCGAGCGATCCCACGCCGCCGGATCGAGCGCGTTGAGGATCTGCACCGCCGCCCGCTCGGCGCCGCCGCCGTGAAGCGACGGCAGCACGAAGCACACCTTCGCGCGCCGCATCGTTCAGGCGACCGACACGGCCGGATGCCGGAGCGTCAGCCCGAGGCGCCGCGCCACGGCATCCATCATCTGCCCGGCCTGCGCCTGGAGCGTGTACGCCCGCGCCGACTCGTAGCCGTGCTGAATCAGCCGCCGCCGCAGCGCGCCGTCGCGCACGAGCCGCATGATCGCGGCGGCCACGGTGTCGGCCGACGGATCTTCGACGAGGAGACCGTTCCGCTCGTGGGTGACCAGGCTCGGGATGCCGGCGACCGGCGTCGTCACGATCGGAAGTCCCGCGGCCATCGCCTCGAGCAGCACACGGGGAACGCCTTCGCCGGGCAGCGTCGGCAGCACGAACGCATCGTAGTCCGCGTAGAGCGGCAGCAGGCGATCGAGCGGGACAGGGCCGAGCAGACGTACGCGATCGCCGACGCCCCGCGCGGCGGCCGCGGCGGCGATTGCCGCTCGTTCGGCCTCACCGGGTCCGCCGACCACCGGTCCGACGATGTCAACGGTCGCGGCGACGCCGCATTCGACCAAGGCGCCCACGACGTCGGGAAGGACGCGCAGTCCCTTGCGCGGATCGATGCGGCTGACCGTGAACAACCTGACGACGTCGCCGCTCATCGTGTCGGCGCGCTGCCCGATCGATTCGGCGTCGATCGTCGTGGTCTGCGTCTGCACGACCGGACGGCCGGCGCGGCTGTGCTTCGACGCGAGCGGCGCGCCGTTCGCGAACGTCAGCGATCGATTCACCATCCACTGGATAGCCCATTCCTCGAAGCCGGTGTAGGCGCGCCACAGCAACCGCTTCAGGCCGCGATACGGCATGGACGGCAGCAGGGCCCGCAGGTCGCCGACGACGAGCAGGAACACGGGACGGCTGAACGCGCGCGCGCACGCGACGGCGAACACCGCAGCCGGCGTCGGCACGCGGCAATGCAGCACGTCGACGCCGCGCACGAACGGGACCATGCGGCCGATCATCGCCGGCAGCCGCGGATAGAAGTGCGCCGGACCGTCGAAGTACGGCAGCGGCGCGAGGCGGACGTTGCGCGCCCGGATTGGCGTGCCGTCGTCGCCCCTTCGCGGACGTACTGGCACGCACAGCACGACCTCGTCGAAATAGGGCGCGAGCGAATCGACGTAGCGCGCAAACGAGCCTTCGATCTCGCGCAACCGGCCGCGCTGATCGAGCCAGAACGGCATGTGGTAGACGAGCCCGAGCGTCACGCCACCTTCTTCAGCAGCTCGTCGTAGACGTCGACGACCGACGCGACATAGCGGTCGGCGCCGAAGCGCGGCAGCACGGAGGCGCGCGCGGCTTCGCCTATCCTCCGGCGCAGCCGCTCGTCGCCGAACAGGCGCGTCAACGCGCTCGCGAGCGCTACGGCATCGGCGGCGGGCACGAGCAACCCGGTGGTGCCATCGTTCACGACCTCCGGAATGCCGGCGACTGCGGTCGCGACCGAAGGCAGACCGGCGCCCATCGCCAGCACCAGCGACAGCGGCAACCCTTCCCACAGCGAGGGCATCACGAACACGTCGATTGCCGCGAGCAGATCGCCGAGATCGCGGCGCGGCCCGAGGAAATGCACGCGCTGGTCGATGTCGAGCGCGGCAGCGCGGCCGATCAAATCGTCACGCAGTTCCCCGCCCCCGACGACGATCAGATGGACACGGGCAAGCTCGCGCGCCGACGCCAGCGCCTCGAACAGGAAGCGGTGTCCCTTCTGCTCGGTGAGCCGCGCGATCATGCCTGCTGCCGGCGCGTCGGGCGGCAGGCCGATCGACACGCGCACCTCGTCGCGCGAGCGCGTTGCGGCGGCCTGTGCGAAGTCGACGGCGTTGTAGATCACCCGTACTTTCGCGGGATCCGCGTGCACCTGGCCGACGTAGAAGTCGCGGACGGACACAGCGGACACGATCACGCGATCGGTTCCCGCCATCAGCACACGCTCGGCGAGCGCATGCGACCGCCGCTTGTGCTCGTAGATGTTCACCTCCGTGCCGACGACAATCGGCACCCGCGCGAGGATGGCCGCCAGGCGTCCGTAGAGGCTGGCGGTCAGCAGGAACGTGTGCACGATGTCCGGACGCACCGATCGGAGATAGGCGCGGAGCCTCGCGATGTCGAAGGGACGCCGCAATCCGGGCTCGAGCCCGAGCACGTCGACGCGCATCCCGAGCCGCTGCATCTCCTCGCCGATCGGACCTGCCTCGTGAATGCAGCAGACGATGGGGTCGAAGCGAGCCGGCAGCCGCCGCACCAGGTTGAGGACCATCTCCTCGGCGCCGCCGACCATGAACGCGTGCGCGAGATACACGACCCGTACGCGGCTCATCGCGCGCTCGCCATCGGGGATCGGTAGAAAGCAACCGTGCGCATCAGCCCGTCGTGGAGCCCGATCGCCGGCATCCACCCGAGCTCCCGGCGGATCCGCCCCGTGTTCGCGACGAAGTCGCCGGTTTCGACGAGAGCCGCCATCGCCGGCCACGGCACGAACTGAATCGTGCCGGTCCCGGTGATCTCGGTGATCGCGCGCGCCATCGCGACCATCGGCGTCCCGACACCGCTGCCGACGTTGTAGGTGCGGCCCAGCGCGCCGGGCGCGAGGCCCAGCCGCAGCAGGGCGTCGACGGCGTCGTCGACGTAGATGTAGTCGCGCAGCTGCGATCCGTCGCCGTAGATCGGCAGCGGCTGGGCGGCGAGCGCGAGGTGGATCAGATGGTTGACGACGCCGTAGGCGGTGCGATCGCCGGGCTGTCCGGGCCCGTACGGATTGGTCAGCCGCGCGATCGAGTACTGCAGCCCGTACGTGCGGCCGTAGATCCGGAGGTACTGCTCGACCGCCAGCTTGTGCACCGCGTGCAGGCACAGCGGGTCCGGACGCTGTTCTTCGTCGATCGGCGCGTCGCCGCCCTTGCCGTAGGCGAGCCGCGAGCTCGCGAAGACCAGGCGCGCGGACGGGCTGTTGATGCGAAGCGCCTCGAGCAGCACGAGCGCGCCGCGGCAGTTGACGTCGAGATCCGCAGCCGGGTCGTCCATGCTCCGCACCGCACCCGACCGGCCGGCGAGGCTGAAGACGACCTCCTGTCCCGCGACGGCATCGGCGATCGCGGAGGCGTCACGGACGTCGGCCTCGACGAGGCGCACATTCGCGATTGAAAAGCGTGCGACGTCCTCCTGATGCGCGGCGAGCGACTGTGTCACCACCGTCACGTCTGCATCCGCCGCACACAGGCGCGCGGTGAGGTGCGCGCCGATGAACCCGAGGCCCCCCGCCACGAGTACCCGACGGCCGGCGTAGGTCGTCATGCGGCGAAGAGCTCCTCGGCGGCGACGAACCTCACGTCGGCGTAGCGCGATGCGTGATCGAGGAGACCAGTCATGACGCCCTTCATCGGGTCGCTCACTTCCCAGTAGTGCGTGGCAAGACAGAAGTCGCCGCCGGCGCGCCGCGCCTCTTCGAACCCGGCCACGAGATGGTCGAGCGTCGTGCCGGGAACGAGCGAGTGGCAGCCGAACTCGGCATGGCGCTCGTAGCGCAGCACGTGGGGGTACACGAAGCGATCCGATCTGGCGCGGCCGGTCGAAGCGCGGAACTGCCGGACCCGCCACCAGTTGCGCGCGGTCCGCGAGTCCCACGGACGCATCGACGGACGGAACGACAGGAACGAGCCGAGGATGTTCAGGCCGGCCGCGGCGACCGCCGCGAGGCCGCGCTTCGACAGCGCGTTGTGCGGCGGTACGAACACGGACACGTCGGCATGGAGCAAGGTCCTGAGATACCGGAGGCCGTCCTGCACGCGCCGCTCGAGATCGGGCGCGGCCTGGAACTCGTAGCCGCTCGGGAAGTCCTGATGCGTGTAGCCGTGCAGCGCGACGGTGACCCGCCGTGCCGCGATCAGGCGGCCAAGCGCCAACGTCAGCGCGCGGTTGTCGCCGAGCGGCCAGGCACGGTTCGAGTGCCAGTGCTCGCGTGGGATGCCGGCACGCTCGTAACCGATCGCAAACGGCACCGTGGCGAGACAGATCGGCACGCGCTCCCAGACATCTCCGTACACGCGCGCCAGTTCCTCCGGCTCGGTGAAGTAGCAGGTGTCGTCGTCTCGAATCGCGAACTTCATGCGGTCGCCCGCGCGGCGCCGCGACGCGCGGCGACGACGCGAGCGTAGACATCGAGGAGCCGCTGCGCGCTTCGCCGCCATGAGAATTCGGTCATCGCGCGATTGCGGTTCCACGTACCCGCAGTCCGGGCAGCCACCGTGTCGGTCAGATAGCGCTCGAGCGCCGCCGCCATCGCCTCCGGATCGTCGTCCGCGACGAGCGCGCCGCCGCTGCCGTCGGCGACGAACTCGCGGACGCCGCCGACGTCGGTGGCGACGATCGGCAGTCCGGTCGCCATCGCCTCCAGCACGGCGTTCGGCGAGTTGTCGAAGCGCGACGACAGCGCGAACACGTCGGCGCTCCTGAACCACGACGGCGTCTCGGCGTGCGGCACGTCGCCGGCGAAGGTCACGCGATCGGCGACGCCTCGCCCGGCGGCGCGCCGCCGGAGCGCGTCCGCCTCCGGACCGTCGCCGACGATCAGCAGATGCAGGTTGTGGATGCGCGTCTGAAGCCGCGCCGCGGCATCGATCAGCAGCGCGAGGTTCTTCAGTGGGACGAGCCGGGCGACCGCGATCACGATGCGGCGATCGCGGAGACCGAGCGCGTCGCGCTGCGACGGACCGTCCGGACGAAAGCGCTCGACGTCGACGCCCTTCGGCACGCGGTCGACCGGCCTTCCCAGTGCCGCGGGCAGATGATCGGCGGCCCAGCCGTCGGCGATCAGCGCGTCGGCGAGACGCAGGTCCTCGACATAGCGGCGGTTCGGCGGACCAGGCAGGTTGATCACGACCGGCATGTCACCGACGCGAAGCCGTGCCGCCTGGTGAATGGCGTGCGCGTGCACCACGTCCGCGGATCGCCGCGACGCGGCAATGTGCCGCCAGGCGGCGCGGCAGAACCACTCTTCGTCGACGTGCAGGGCGGTCATCGTCAGCCGGCCGAACCCGCGGCGATTCTGAAAGCGGTACACGAAATCACGGGTGTACGGCGATCGCACCAGCGTCGCCGGGACCTCGTCGACGCGATAGCGTGCGGCGCCGAGCAGCGGCACGCCGGTGATCACCTCGACGTCGACCCCCAGCGCCGACAGCTCACGAGCCCAGGCGAGGTGCCGCGTCTCGCCGCCGCCGCGCATCATCGCCAGGCACCGCACCAGCATCGTCACGCGCATTGCTGGACGTGCGATCGTGCGGTCACCCGATCGCCGCTGCGCGCCCGATCGACGTGGGTGCGCGCCCACAACTCGAGGCAGACCAGCGCCCAGAGTCGCTTGGCGTGATCGCGCGCGCCGGTCCGATGCTGCTCGACGAGCGCGGCGACTTCGTGCGGCCGCGTCCACCCGCGCTGCCGCGTCCGCGGATCGTGGAGGATGTCGCGCGCCCAGTCGATCATCTGATCCTTGAACCAGCGCCGAAGCGGAACGCCGAAGCCGCGCTTCGGGCGATCGAGCACCGCCGGCGGCACCCACGGCCGGATCACTTCGCGGAACAGCCGCTTGGTGCCGCCCGCGTCGAGGTGACGCGCCGGCGACTGGCGCGCGGCGGCTTCGATGACGCCGTGATCGAGCAGCGGACAGCGCGCCTCGAGCGAATGCGCCATGGTCGCGCGATCGACCTTCACGAGGATGTCGCCGGGCAGGTAATGACGCTGATCCCATTGCTGGAGGCGGCCGACGAGCGATCCCGACGCGGCGCGGATTTCGGCGACCGCACCGCGCTCCGGCAGGGCGCCCGACGCTTCGAGCAGGTCGGGCGCGGCCACGGTTTCGAGGAGGTAATCGGGAAACACCGCCCGGCGCCAGACGAACCACGCTTCCGGACCGAGCGCCAGCGTGGAGAGCCGGCCTTTGCCGCGGGCGTGCACCGGCACGCGCCGCGCCCCCGCGCCAATCACCGCGCGCAGCGCGTCGATGGTCGCCGAACCGCTCCGCGCCAGCGCGTCCGCGTAGGGCGTGTAGCCCGCGAACAGCTCGTCGCCGCCATCGCCGGTGAGGCACACGGTGACGTGCCGCCGCGCGAGCTCGGCGACATAAAAAGTCGGAATCGCAGACGGATCGGCAAACGGCTCGTCGAAATGAACCGCGAGCGTCTCCGCGACCCGGACGCAGTCGGGCGTGACGACCTGCTCGTGATGATCCGCGCCGACGTGCGCAGCCGTGGCGCGGGCGTCGTCCACCTCGTCGTACGCCGGATCGCCGAAGCCGATGGTGAAGGTCTGCACCGGCCTGGCCAGATGCTTCGTCATCAGCGCGACCACCGCCGCCGAGTCCGTGCCGCCGCTGAGAAACGCGCCGAGCGGCACATCGGAACGCAGCCGCATGCGAACGGCTTCGCTCATCTCGTGGCGGAGGAGATCGACGGCGTCGGCCTCCGGCATGCCGTCGCGCTCGGTCGGCGACGGCCAGCGCCAGAAGGTCTCGACCTGCGACGCGCCGGACGCCGCGTCGATGATCAGTGCGGTGCCCGGTTTCACGCGGCGCATGCGCTCGAACGCGGCGCCTTCGCCCGCGACGTAGCCGAAGGTGAGAAATTCCACCAGCGCCGCGGCCGACACGTCCGGCGTGCGATCGAGCGCAGCGAGGATCGCCTTCGCCTCGGAGCCGAACAGCAGCTCGGTGCCGGCGGTGAAGTAGTACAGCGGCTTCTTGCCGGCGCGATCGCGCGCGAGGATCAAGCGCTGGCGCGGCGCGTCCCAGACGGCAATCGCGAACATGCCGCGCATGCGCGCGAATCCGGCAATTCCTTCGGTGGCATAGAGGTGCGCGATCACCTCCGTGTCGCAGGCGGTCGCGAAGCGGCGCCCTTTGCCGGCGAGCTCCGCGCGGAGCTCGACGTAGTTGTAGATCTCTCCGTTCTGCGCCACGGTCACCGCGCCGCCGTCGATCGAGATCGGCTGATGACCGCCGGCGACGTCGATGATGCTGAGCCGAGCCGCACCGATCGCCGCGGCGCCATCGATGAACAGGCCGCGGTCGTCAGGACCGCGGTGGCGCAGCGTGTCGATCATCGCGCCGAGCCGTTCCGCCGACGCCGATCGGCCGCTCAGCGCGACGAAACCAGCGATTCCGCACATGAGGGCTGCACCGCGATGCCGGCGGCGTCGGCGAGCTCCGCGGCGACGAATGCCGCCACCCGCTCGGACGCCCGGCCGTCCGTGAACTGACATTGCTCCGCGACGACTCGGCGGCGGCCTTCGCGATCGAGCGCCGCGTCGTCGAGATACCGGCCGACGTGCGCCACGAGCTGTTCCGGAGTCTCGGCGACGCGGACGGCGCCGTGGCGGGTGATGTTCAGGTAATGCGTGAACCGGTAGTAACGCCGCGCCGAACGCGCCCACGGCGACGCGGTCTCGCCGTCGAACGAGATATTCACCACCGGCGTGTCGAAGATCGCCGCCTCGATCGCAATCGTCGACGCGACGTTGACGACCACGTCGCTGTGGCGCAGGGTGTCGGCGAGGTGCCGCTGGTTCTCCTCGGTCACGTCGATCGCCAGGCCGTCGCCGGCGCGCACCGTGGACCGGAACGGCTTCTCGATGATGACGTGCGGCAGGCGCTCGAACGCCGCGTAGGCGGCGCGGTCGTCGCGCGGGTGGAGCCGGACGAGCACCTGCACGTCGTGCCGCCAGGCGCCCGACCGCACCGCGTCAGCCAGCACGCGCAGCACATGATCGTGATGCGGATACAGCTCGCGCGGCGTCGTCGTCAGCGTCACGAGCTTGCGGGCGGGATCGGCGCCGATCTGACGGAAGAACACGTCGCGCGGCTGCGTTGCGCCGGCGCCGAAATACAGGTCCCACTGCGGCGTGCCGGCGACGCGTATCTCGTCTTCCTGGTAGCCGTGGAACTCGATCGCCTGCTGCTTCATCAGATCGTTCCAGACGATCAGCCGATCGACGCGCCGCGCCGGCAGCAGTTTGTTGGTGAAGTTGTCCCAGCTCGGATCGATCGCCATCGACCGCACCCGCCGGCGCACCGCCGTGCGGAGCAACGGAAACTCCGAGAAGATCAGGCCGGGGCTCGACGTGACGAGCAGCGCCGGTCTCTCCTGCTCGAACAGACGGTCCGCCCACTCGTGGGAGACCATCTGATCGATGAGCCGATACCGCGTCCGCTTGCGCAGCATCGACGGCGCGACGATGGAGGCAAGCGCGCGCTTGGCACCGATCCAGCGGATCGTGCCGTTCGCCGCGGCCTCCTGGCGGCGAATGCGCACCGATTCGGTGACCCCGGATCCGATGTAGCCGGCCTGCACGAGCGCCATCAGCCGTGCTTCGATCCCGGCCGGCCGGTGCGGCGGCAGATCGATCATCTGCACGCGCGGATGCCCGAACTCCGCGACGAAGGCCGGATCCTTGACGAGCGGCGACGCGATCACAATGCGCGTCCGCGCGGTGGTTGCGAGCAGGCGGCCGAGCAGCCCCGCGCGCAGCATGTTGCCTGCGGCTGCGCCGTGCGGCACCGACACCAGCACAACGGGATCGGTCATGATGCGCGCGCGGCCGCGGTCCCGGCCCGGTGATGCACGAACGCGTACGGGAGCGAAACCAGGCCGTCTTCCTCGTCGCCCAGACCGTCCACTCCGCGGCCGTCGCTGGCAATTGCAAACCGTGGCCCGGCGCTGATCACGTCATACGACGCGAGCTGATGGCTGTCGAGGATCGACAGCCGCAGCACGTACTGCCGCGGCCGCAGCGGCACGCGCTCGAAGCGGCACTCCACGGCGGCGCTGCCCGGGACGGCAGCTGACATCGCGTCGGCGGCCGAGGTCGCGGTAGCAATGACCAGGCCGGTGTCGACATCGATGATCGCGACCTGGAAGATCGGCCGCTCGACCTGCGCGTGGACCTGGTACTCCGCCCGCACCACGAGCGTCGCACCGTGCGCGATGGTCGTGGCCGGCCGCCCGAGATCGTCGAGCACCTCGACCTGTGTGTAGCGGACCTCGCCAGTGCCGCCGCGATGGCTCTGCAGCGCGTTCTCCTGGTTGGCCAGCGCGTCGGCGTTGACCTCGTTCATGTAGCGTTCGGCGATCTCGCCGGCCGCCCCGTACGCGCGCACGCCACCCTGCTCCATCCACACGATGTCCGTGCACAGCCGGCGCACGTTCCACAGATCGTGCGAGATGAACAGGACGGTCTTCCCCTCCGCAATCAGCCGCTTGAGCGCTTCGAGCGCGCGGCGCCGGAACGCGGCGTCGCCGACCGCGAGCACCTCGTCCACCAGCACGATGTCCGGATTGCTGTAGATCGCCACGGCGAAGCCGAGCCGCGCGTACAGGCCGGACGAGTATCGCTTCATCGGCGTGTCGATCAGCGCGGCGACGTCGGCAAACTGGACGATCGCGTCGAACTGGCGGTCGATCTCGCGGCGCGTGAGCCCGAACAGCCCCGCCCCGAGGTAGACGTTCTCGCGTCCGGTCAGCTCCGGGTGAAAGCCGGCGCCGAGCTCGATCAACGAGACGACGTGACCGGCGACGCGGACCGTGCCGCTGGTCGGCCAGGTTACGCGCGAGATCAGCTTCAACAGGGTCGTCTTGCCGGCGCCGTTGCGGCCGATCACGCCGAGGCCGGTGCCCTCGCGGACCTCGAGCGAGACGTCGCGCAAGGCGTGGATCGTCGAATCGACGCGGCCGCGCGCGGCGCTGTACACCTCTCCGCGCGTTCCTCGCAGCCGGTCGATCTTCGACGCGACCAGATCGCCAAGCGTGCGCGATCGGCCAGCGCGATAACGCTTCGACACGCGATCGAGCTGAATCGCCGTCGTCATCAGATGACGTCCGCGAAGTACTTGTCCATCTTCTTGAACGACGCGAACGCGGTCACGAACAGCGCCACGGTGATGACGCCCGAGATCGCCACGAGCGGCCACTCCGGCGCCCGCCCGAACACCAGCGACGCGCGGAACCCTTCGACAATCGCGCTCAGCGGGTTGAGGACGAACAGCGGGCGGAATCGGGCCGACACGGCGGCGAGCGGATAGGCAACCGGCGTGAGGTACAGCCACAACTGCAGCGCGATCTGGACGACCGGGTTGACGTCGCGATAGAAGACGTTCACGGCCGAGGTCGCGAGCGTCAGCCCGGTCGTGAACAGCAGCAGCATCGCGAAGAAGACCGGCGCCATCAGCGCCCAGGGGCCGAGCGGCACGCGGTAGTAGATCATCAGCAGCGTGTAGAGCGCCGCCGCGGCAGCGAAGTCGATCAGGCGCGAACAGACCTGGGCCAGCGGCACGATCTCGCGCGGGAAGTAGGTCTTGGTGACGATGTTGCGATACGTGATGAGGCTCAACGTCCCCGAGGCGACCGAGTTGGAGAAGAAGAACCAGGGCACCAGCGCGGCGTACGCAAACACGGGATACGGTGCGCCGCCGGACGGCATCTTCGCCAGCCGCGAGAACACGATCGTGAACACCGCCATCGTCGCCAGCGGCTGTGCGATCGCCCAGGCGACGCCGAAGAAGGACTGGCTGTAGCGCCCCTTCACCTCACGCCGGGTGAGGTTCATCAGCAGTTCCCAGTAGGCGGCGGGCGACAGGCGGTCGGCGCGATCGGTCAGTTCGTGCATCAATCGAGGACGAACTCCTGCTTCCATGACACGTCGTCGGGCACCGGCGCCTGCTCATGCTTCTCGAGCACGAAGTTCTCGAGCACCAGCGCGTCCATCTCGGTGCGCATGAAACAGCGCAACGCGTCGTCCGGAGTGCAGACGATCGGCTCGCCGCGCACGTTGAACGAGGTGTTCACGACGACCGGGCAGCCGGTGCGGCGGTAGAAGGCGTCGAGGATGTCGTAGTAGAGCGGGTTCGTCTCGCGGCGGACGGTCTGAATCCGCGCCGAGTAGTCGACGTGCGTGACCGCCGGAATCGTGGAGCGCGGCACGTTCAGCTGGTCGATGCCCCACAGCGCCTGGGCTTCCTCGGCCACCGGCAGGCGCCGCGAGGGCAGCACGTCGGCAACCAGCAGCATGTACGGGCTGTCGGCGTCGAGAGCGAACCAGTTGGCGACGTGCTCGCGCAGCACCGACGGCGCGAACGGCCGGAATGACTCGCGGTACTTGATCTTCAGGTTCATCACCGACTGCATCTTCGGCGATCGCGGATCGCCGATGATCGAGCGCCCGCCGAGCGCGCGCGGGCCGAACTCCATGCGCCCCTGCAGCAGGCCGATCACTTTTTCCTCGGCGATCAGCCGGGCGATGTGATCGGCGAGCGCAGACGGCTCGACGCGCGTCGCCGGACAGCCGTGCGCGCGGAGAAAGGCGTCGATCTCCGCCTCGGTGAAGCGGGGACCGAGATATGCGCCGTGCATCCCGTCGGCGTAGCGAGGAGGCGCGGTGCGGCCGGCAGACGGGCGCTCCCACGTTCCCGCCGCCTCGGCGCTGACGCGAGGCCGGCCGAGAGAGCGATGCCACAGGCTGAACGCGACGCCGACCGCGCCGCCGGCATCGCCCGCGGCGGGCTGAATCCAGATCTGATCGAACGGCCCCTCACGCAGAATGCGGCCGTTGCCGACGCAGTTGAGCGCGACGCCGCCGGCCAGGCAGAGATCGCGCATCCCGGTTTCGCGCCGGGCGAACGCGCTCATTTTCAGCATCACCTCTTCGGTGACGTCCTGCACGGAGCGCGCGAGATCCAT
>DATFWL010000173.1:0-6725 GCA_035259385.1 Vicinamibacterales bacterium
CTCCTCGCTGCTGCGCTCGGCCTGACCCAGGCCGGAGGCCAGAACGACGCGCGGCCGATCGCCGACCATCACCAGCATCTCTACAGTCCGGTGATCGCGCCGGCGTCGCAGATCGCGCCGATTACCGCTCGGGATCTCGTCGCGCTGCTCGACGCCGCCGGCATCCGCCGCGGCGTCGTGCTCTCGCAGGCCTACGCGTTCGGCAACCCGAATCGCGCGACGCCGGTGCAGAACGAACGCGCGCGCGTCATCGAGGAGAACGACTGGACGAGCCGCGAGGTGGCGCAGTTTCCGGATCGCCTCGTCGGCTTCTGCGGCGTGAATCCGCTGAGGGACTACGCGCTCGAAGAGATCGCGCGGTGCGCGGCCGACCCGCATCTGCGCACCGGCCTGAAGCTGCACTTCGGGAACTCGGACGTCGACGTCGAAAACCCGCAGCATGTCGAACGGCTGCGCGCCGTTTTTCGCGCCGCGAACGACCATCGCATGGCGATCGCCGTCCATCTGCGGCCGACGCTCTCGCGGCAGCGGCCCTATGGCGCCGCGCAGGCACGCGCCTTCCTGACCGACGTGCTGCCGTCGGCGCCGGACGTTGTCGTCCAGATCGCGCACCTCGCGGGTGCCGGCGGCTACGACGATCCGACGGTCGACCAGGCCCTGGGTGCATTCGCGGACGCGATCGCCACCCGCGACTCGCGGATGAAGAACGTGTACGTCGAGGTGTCAGGCGTCGCCGGCGTCGGCGAGTGGCGCTCGCACGCGGAGCGCATTGCATCCCGTCTCCGGCAAATCGGCGTCACCAGGGTTCTCTACGGATCGGACAGCGCAGTAGGCCCGGGCCGCGCGCCTCGGGAAGCGTGGGCGTCGTTCCGCGAGCTGCCGCTGACGGATGCCGAGTTCCGCGCGATCGCGATGAACGTCGCGCCGTATCTTCGCCAGGATGCGAAAGGAGCGGTGCGGTGACATGCTGACCGTGGACCTCGCTCGCACTCTCACTCGCTTGTTCTCGGAGCTCGTCGATGGCGCCAACGATCCTGGAGGCGCCTTCATGCTCAACTCGGGGGATGTCGGGCTTCTGCAATCGCTCGACAAGCTGTCGGCGGCCGGAGCGTCTCGCTCGGTGAACGGCGGGGCCACGATCGCGGCGCACGCGCAGCATGTGCGTTACGGGCTTTCGCTGATGAATCGATGGGCGAGCGACGGCGGGAATCCGTTCGCGGACGCCAAATGGGAAGAGGCGTGGAAGATCGACGATGTCGACGCGATCGAGTGGCAGGAGATCCGAAGTGGACTGCGCGAGGAAGCGCGCCGCTGGATGCAGGCGCTCAGTTCGCCGCGCGAGGTCAAGGAAGTGCAACTCACCGGGATGATCGCCAGCATCCCGCACCTCGCATATCACCTCGGTGCCATCCGGCAGATCGACAGGGACGTGCGCGGGCCCAGAGAGGGCACATACTAGGCCATTTGCACACCCAAATCGTGAAGCTGGACGTACTGCAGCACGTTTCCGGCTTTCAGCGCCTTGTCGATGGCGCTGGCGTTGGGCGCGTAGATGAACGGCCGCCGAGGATAGATCCGATCGTTCACCCAGTAGGCGTTCCATCCGGTCGTCGTGCGGATGAATTCCTGCGTGAACGATCCCTGCACCGACCGATAGAGCGCCTCCAGCTCCAGGCATCCGTTGATGCAGATGTCGACGTACGATTCAACCATCGGAAAGGTGGGTGTCGGCTCCTTGGTCTTGGAGATCGACGCCGGGTTGCTGACGAAAATATAGACGTGCACGTCGTCGCCGATTTTCAGCGGTCCGCTGCCGTCCAGCATCTCGATCTCGTCGGCTGCGAGTGGAACGGCGGTGTAGCCCGTTTCCCGCTGTTTGGTGCTTTCGATGTCGTTGACGGGATAGACCACGCCGTTGATGGTCTTACCGGCGGCCTTGTCCGCGCCGAGATACGTGCAGGTGCTGCCAACGTTGTCGGCGAACTGGTGAAACCAGCCGCGTTGATAGCCGGTGACGCGCGCCGGCCAGGCGCCTACGGCCTCCGGGTTGGTGCGCGTCCGCGATGCCCTTTCGAGGAGCGAGCCGTACCCGAACACATAATTCGTCATGACGTTATCTCCTCATTCCGCGAAACTGCGAGGAATGGTCGCCAGCGAAGACTCTAACACCCGCCGCCGGGCAAAGACTGTACTCTGAAATACGGACGCGCGGACGATGTAGACGCCGTCGACGTCTGTGCGTATCGCCGTGAGCTCAACGCGATCCGCCGGCGTCAGCCTTCACTCGTGCAGGCTTCCGAACCGGAGCCCGGCTGACTACAATGAGTGCCACTCGCAACCCAAAGTGAACGTGGCCCTTTCCGCGGGAACTCGACTCGGCCCGTACGAAATCCTCGCGCCGCTCGGCGCCGGCGGCATGGGCGAAGTTTACAAAGCTCGCGACACACGCCTTGACCGCATCGTTGCAATCAAGATCCTCCCCGAGGCGCTCGCCGTCGATCCGCAGTTCCGCGACCGGTTCGACCGTGAAGCGCGCGCGATCTCCCATCTGACCCACCCTCACATATGCACCCTCTACGACGTGGGTCAGCAGGAGGGTGCGTC
This sequence comes from Vicinamibacterales bacterium, assembly GCA_035259385.1. GTDB lineage: Bacteria > Acidobacteriota > Vicinamibacteria > Vicinamibacterales > CAVVIG01 > QHWK01. The sequence goes on from DATFWL010000173.1 coordinate 2,605, forward strand.
CTTTCTCGTCATGGAGTATCTCGATGGCGAGACGCTGGCGAATCGGCTGAGGGGCGGCGCTCTACCGCTGGACGACGCGCTGAAAATCGCCACCGAGATCGCTGACGCGCTCAACACCGCGCATCGTCACGGCATCGTTCATCGCGACCTCAAGCCGGGCAACGTGATGCTCACGAAAAGCGGGGCGAAGTTGCTGGACTTCGGGTTGGCGAAGACGGACGCGTTGCCCCCCGCGGCAGGCGGACTGTCGATGCTGCCAACCACGCCGCCGAATCTGACGGCGCAGGGCACGATCCTCGGGACGTTCCAGTACATGGCGCCCGAACAACTCGAAGGACAGGAAGCCGACGCGCGGACCGACATCTTTGCGTTCGGCGCGGTCCTCTATGAGATGGTGACCGGGAAAAAGGCCTTCGAGGGCAAGAGCCAGGCGAGCCTGATCACCGCCATCATGTCCGCCTCGCCGCAGCCGATCAACAGTCTGACGCCCGTTGCACCTGCGCTCCTCGATCGCATCGTTCGTGCGTGCCTGGCCAGAGATCCCGACGAACGTCTACAGAACGCGGGCGACCTGGCCACGAGCTTGCGGTGGGCGAGCGACGCCGCGGCGTCGATCTCCGCTCCTCTCGCCACTGGTCGTCGCCACACGCGGCGCTGGCTGCTGGCGGCCGTCGCCGCATGCTCGATTGCCATCGGCGCCGCTGCGACGTACCTGGTCGTACGACAAACGCCCGCTCAGCCTCCCGTGGTGCGTTTCGACCTCAGCGCCCCTGAGGGTCGCCGCTTTGGCTCCGCACATGCGATCTCGCCCGACGGGCGCGAGATTGTGGCCGTTGTCTCGGATGCTCGTGGTGGAACGAGTCTCTGGCTGCGTCGGCTCGACGGCGACGACGGGCGGCTGATCGCGGGCAGCGACGGCGCCTCTTTTCCATTCTGGTCGCCGGACAGCCAGGCGATCGCGTTCTTCGCCGCTGGCAAGCTGAAAAGGGTCGCCACCCAGTCGGGCTCGCCGATCGCGATCGCAGACGCGCCGGCGGGCCGTGGCGGCGCCTGGACCGACGACGGGCACATCATCTTCGCGGCGTCCAACAACGATCCGCTCGTGCGGATTCGTGCCGAAGGCGGTGATCCCGTGCCGCTCACGACTCTCGCGTCGGCACGGGGTGAGATCAGCCATCGATTCCCCTTTCTAATCGACCACCGGCACGTTGGCTACTACGCGATGAACCGTAACCCCGCCGAGAACGGTGTGTGGCTCACGCCGCTTGCCGCGCCAGCGACGGCGACCCGAATCGTTCGCACGGACGCCGGAGCACAGTTCGGCGGGGGATGGCTCTTTTTCATCAGAGACTCCGGGCTCGTCGCCCAACGGCTGGACCTTGCAGGCTCGCGCCTGATCGGCGACCCGGTCACGGTTGCCCCCACCGTCGGAATTACGGGAATCCTGGCGGCCCTGCCGATCTCAGCCTCGGCCGACGGCGCGGTCGCGTTTCGTCCCCCGGTCGGGCGGGAGACCGACCTGACGTGGATGTCACGGTCTGGTGAACCGATTGGTGCGGCCATCGACCACGGATCGATCCGGGATCCAGCGTTGTCGCCCGACGGTCATCGACTCGCATTCACGAAATCGAGCGCCGAGCAAGGCCAGCGTGATCTCTGGGTCATGGACGTCGACCGTCTGACGTCGACGACGATTGCCTCGAATCTCGGCTTTCAAGGGCCGATCTGGTCTCCCGATTCGCTGCGCATCGTATTCGGCGCGAACATCGGCCCCGGCGGCAACACGAATCTGTACGAGATCCCGTCGGCGGGAGGGTCGAGGCGAGCGAGTGTTCCAGAGAGGGAGTCGCGGATGTCTGCTGCCGGCTGGACCCGTGACGGCAGCCAGCTCGTGTGGCTCCAGACTGATATCACCCCCCGCGTCGCGATCAAGATGATCGGCTCCGACCAGCAGCCGAAGACCTACTTCGATCCCGGGTTCGAGATCACGGATATCCGGCTCTCGCCTGATGACCGGTGGATCGCGCTGTCATCGAACCAGTCGGGCCGGCCTGAAATCTACGTCATCGGGTTTCCGAAGGTTGGTCAGATTCATCAGATCTCGACATCTGGCGGCACGCAGCCTCGGTGGCGTCGCGACGGTCGTGAGCTCTTTTACCTGTCAGCGGACGGGAAGCTGACGTCGGTGTCGGTTCGCACTCGAGGCGACAGTCTCGATTTCGGATTGCCTGTGCCGCTTTTCACAGTGCCCGTCCCGGGCTCCCTTCAGTACGACGTCGCACCAGACGGCAATCGGTTCGTCGTGAACAGCGCGCAGCACGTTGTCAGCGCCCCGCTGACCGTCATCCTCAATTGGCCCGCACTGCTGAACAAATGATTGTCCTTCGCCAGAATCCGATCGGCGTCTGAGAGGCTTCCTGGTCCACCGTAGTTTTAGAGTGCGTTGCAAAATTAGCTCAAGGCGGGTCCTGTCCGCGAACAGCCCCGCCGGGTGCTCGCCAGAAAAGCACTGGTCACGGCCCACGGCTCCGCGCCCGGCGGGGCGGCCCCGTTCGCGGCCACCCGCGAGCGAGCTAATTTTGCAACCTGCTCTTAGAGAATCCTCGCCACGTCGCGAGGGTTGTCAGCGCCCGCAACCTTATACTCGCCTGGATCATCCAACACCGTGTCGTCATGGCATCCACGCCAGACCGTACCCGTGAGGCGGCTCGTCCATCCGTAATACAGGATTCGGTGCGCGATGTTCGCCATGCCTTTCGCATGTTACGGCGGTCGCCGGGCTTCACGGCCGCGGCGCTCTTGACGCTCGCCCTCGGCATCGGCGCGACCTCGGCCGTGTTCAGCGTCGTGCGCACGGTGATGCTGGAGCCGCTGCCATACCGCGACCCCGATCGCATCGTCGCCGTGTGGGAGACAAACCGCGGCGGCACCAGCCGCAACGTGATCGCTCCCGCCAACTTTGTCACGTGGCGCGAGCGGACCCGGACGCTCGAGCACCTCGGGATGGTAGGTCCGACAAATCTGGTCATGATGGTCGACGGCCAGCCCTCGAACGTCTCGGGCCTGACGTTGTCGGCCGACGTATTTGCCGCGCTCGGCGTCCAGCCCGCGCTCGGCCGCGCGTACACGGTCCAGGAAGATCTCGGCGGCCGCAGCACGGTGATCGTGTTGTCGTACGAGTTCTGGCAGAGCCGGCTCGGCGGGCGTGACGTGCTCGGCTCGACGCTCGGAACCGGCGGTGGACCGGTGACGGTGGTCGGCGTCATGCCCCCTGGTTTCACCGTGGTCGGGCAGAAGGCCGACTTCCTGGTTCCATACGGTCAGACCCTCGAGCAGCTTCGCGCCGTGAGCGGGCGGGGCAGTTCATATGTCATCGCGCGTATTCGCGACGGGGTGTCGTTCGCGCAGTCGGCGAGCGAGATGCGCGGCATCTTCGCCGATCTCGAGCGGGAATTCCCGAGGCTCAACGCGCGGCGCACGGTGATGCTTCTTCCGCTGCAGGAACAGATGGTCGGTGAGATCCGCCCAGCGTTGTTCGCGCTCGTGGGCGCCGTTGGATTGGTGTTGCTCGTTGGCTGCGTCAACGTCGCGAACCTGCTGCTGGCACGCAGCGCCGCGCGAGACCGCGAGATCGGCCTGCGTACCGTCCTCGGCGCCCGGCGTGGACGGCTGGTGCGTCAAATGCTGACGGAGAGCCTCGTTCTCGCCGCTGCCGGCGGGATTGCGGGCTTGAGCGTCGGGGCACTCTGTCATCGCGGCCTGCTCGCACTCGTGAGCGACCGGATCCCGATACCACGGCTGGACCAGATGTCGATGGATCTTTCAGTCGTCGTCTTCACCCTGGTCGCCGCGCTCGTCACCGGCATCGCCTTCGGCGTCGTTCCCGCTTTCGTCTCCACAAGCCGCGCGCGCGACGCCATACGCGAAGGCGGGCGCCACGGCGGCGGCCGGCGTCTGCATGGCGTGCTTCGTTCTCTGGTCGTCGTCGAGGTCGCGGTGTCGCTCGTGCTCCTGGCTGGCGCCGGTCTGTTGATGCGGAGCCTTGTGAAACTCCAGAGCGTCGACCTCGGATTCCGCGTCGACGGCGTGCTCACCGCACGCGTGCAGCTGCCGACGCCGCG
>DATFWL010000174.1:0-21252 GCA_035259385.1 Vicinamibacterales bacterium
CTCGCGCCCGACGTCGACCTCGACGCGATCGCGCGCAGCACGGACGACCTGACTGGCGCTGACCTCGAAGCGGTCTGCAAGAAGGCGGCGCTCGTCGCGATCGCCGATTTTCAGCGCAGCCGGCGCGGCGCGCCACTGGTCGTGCGCCGCCGCGACTTCGAGGCAGCGCTCCGTAACGACGGTCCGGCAGAAGCCGGACACCGCGACGACGGTCCGGCTGAAGCCGGACACTACGACGATGATCCGGCTGAAGCCGGACAGGATGAACACCACGACGGGCCGGCGATTGCCGGACACGACGAACGCAACCACGATCCGGCTCGAGCCGGAAACGACGACAGCGGTAGCGTCCGGCTCTAGCCGGACCCGTGAAGGGAACGTCATGGCCTACACCGAACTGACCGTCTGGACGCGCGGCATCATCATGGACAAGGAAGGCCGCGACATCGTCAACTCCGTCGCCGCGTCCGCGCGCCTCGAAGGCCGCTTCGCGCAGGCGATGGAGAACTACGTCGACAACCCCGATCGCACCAACGCGCCGACGCGGAAGTACTGCCGGATCAGCGACGGCGAGATCGAGAACGCGCTCACCTACGAGAACGAGCAGCCGAACATCGTCGTGCTCGTCGAGCAGACGATGGTGAAGGGGTGGGACTACATGCGCGGCATGCCGCCGGGCGGCACGCTGATCATCAACACGCACTACACGCCGGAGTACATGCTGCGGTTCGTGCCGATGCCCGAGCGTCTGGCACAGCTCGTCTGCGTGGACGCCGCCAAGCTCGCGGATCACAAGTGGCTGTACTACCGGCTCGGCGAGCTCGGGCTCGATCGCCTGTCGACGGAAGGCGCCGCGGAGCGCAGCAAGGCGATTGCGCCGGACATCGCCGCGCCGCTGATTGCCGCCGTGGTGAAGACCACCGGCATCGTGAAAGTCGAGACGATCGAGCCGATGATCGCCAACAAGGGCGCGTTCCGCACCGCCTTCGACGAACTGAAGGTCCTGCCGATCGGACAGGCGGTCGCGTAGGGAATCTCGAGGGGACTAGGGGACTGGGGGACTACGGAATTTCAGGACTACCGACTCCCGACTGGTGACTGAGGACTAACACATGTCGACCAAAGGCACGCACATTCCTGATTGGCTCCAGGTGCCGTTTGCCGGGATCACGCCGGCGCCGACGCAGCAGAAGGGGCAGGATCTGTTTCCGACCGGCAACTGGCGGGCGATCCGGCCCGTGTACCGCGACAAGATGCCGCCGTGCAACAACGCCTGCGGCACGAACGAGAAGATTCAGGGCTATCTCGACCTGGTGAAGCGCGGCAAGTATCTCGACGCCTACGCGCTGATCAAGGAGGACATGCCGTTTCCCTCCGTGACCGGGCGCGTCTGCTATCACCCGTGCGAGCAGGCGTGCAATCGCGGCCAGCACGATGAAGCGATCTCGATCCGGGCCGTCGAGCGCTTTCTCGGCGACCTGGGCCAGGCGCTCGCCCGCGACGTCGTCGCCGCAGGGCCGCCGAACGGCATGAGGGTCGCCGTCGTCGGGTCGGGACCGGCTGGCCACAGCGCGGCCTATCAACTGGCGAGGCTCGGCTACGAGGTCACGATCTTCGAGCGATCACCGAAGGCCGGCGGTCTCAATCGCGGCGGCATTCCCGACTGGGTCCTGCCGCAGGCGGTGCTCGATCGCGAAATCGAACGGCTCGTCGAGCTCGGCATCACGATCAAGACCAACACCGAAGTCGGCAAGGACATCTCCTGGGAGGAGCTCCAGACGCGGCACGACGCGGTGGTGCTTGCCGTCGGCCTGATCGAACCGAACAGCGCGCGAGCCGAGGGTGAGGACAAGGACGGCGTCGTCTACGGCCTGCCGTTTTTGCGCGACATCGGGATGGGGACGTCCGCGGTGAGGCTCGGGCCGCGGGTGGCGGTCATCGGCGGCGGCAACACCGCCATCGACTGCGCGCGCGAGGCGCTGCGCCAGGGCGCCGAAGAAGTGACGATGATTACCGTCGAGGCGAACACGAGCGAGATGCCGGCCGTGCCCGAGGATCTCCACGACATGCTCGAGGAAGGCGTCGAGCTGATGCACGGCCTGGCGATGACTGCGGTCCTCGGCAACGGCCACGTCGAGGCGCTGCAGCTCCAGCCGGCGAAGTTCACCGGCGCGATCAACGCGTCGCCGATCGCGATCGATCGCGACGCGCCGCCGGCTCGCTTCGCGGTCGACAACGTGATCATCGCCGTCGGACAGCACGCCTCGCTCAAGTGGCTGCCCGACGAGTTCAAGACCGAGCGCGGCACGATCAAGGTCGATCGCTTCGGACGCCTCGGCAGCACGAAGGTGTTCGCCGCCGGCGACGTCGTGCAGCTGGGGACCGGGCAGCAGCTGATGGTCGTCAACGCGGTCGGTGACGGCAAGCGGGTCGCGTTCAACCTCGACAAAGTGCTGCGCAGCGAGGCACTCGAGGAGCGGACGGTCGCGGTCGATGTGATCACCGACCTGAAGCGGATGAACATGACCTACTTCCCGCACTTCGCGCGGGTCCGGCAGGCGATGCTCGAGCCGGCGTCGCGGCGCAAGACGCAGGAGGAAGTCATCCGATCGTTCAACGAAGAGCAGGCGGTCGAGGAAGCCAACCGCTGCTTCAGCTGCGGCACCTGCAACGCGTGCGACAACTGCTACCTGGTCTGCCCTGAGCCGTGCATCATCCGGCAGGACCGATCGAATGGTCTGTACAAGATTCTCGTGGACTACTGCAAGGGCTGCCGCGTCTGCATCGAGGAGTGTCCGACCGGCTGTCTGGAAGGGGTGCCCGAACTGGACTTCGACACCGGCGTCGTGCGCATGGACACGGCCTTCGCGATCACGCAGGGACTGCACGGCCGTCAGGCCGCGGAGCTCAAGCTGGTACCTGAGAAGATGAAAGAGATCTGAAGCAGATCATGGCTGATGGCTGAGGGCTGATGGCATAAGGCGGATGGCGAATGGGCGAATGGCGCATCAACCATTGACCCTGTGCCATCAGCCATCAGCCATCAGCCATTGACAGGAGTCACAGTATGGCGACCGTAGCACCGGCGACGAGAAAGAAAGTCCGCATCAACGGCTGCGTGGCGTCGGCGCAGGCGGCGAAGTACGCCGACGTCGACGTGATCACCGCCTACCCCATCCGGCCGTACACCGCGACGATGATGGCGCTTGCGCAGATGGTGGCCAACGGTGAGCTGGACGCCGAGTACATCGTCGCCGACAGCGAGCACTCGCAGCTGAGCATCGCGCACGGCGCCTCGTCTTCGGGCGCGCGGGTGTTCACCGGCAGCTCCGGCGTCGGGGTCCAGTTCGCCTACGAGCTGTACTCGCCGATCTCGGGCAGCCGCATGCCGGTGCAGATGATGATCGCCGACCGCACGCTCGACCCGCCCGGCGACTTCGGGTCGGAGCACACCGACGCGCTGTCGACGCGCGACATGGGGTGGCTGATGGGGTGGTCGTGCGATGCGCAGGAGGCGTTCGACAACCACTTGATGGCGTTCCGCATCGGCGAGGATCGGCGCGTCCTGCTGCCGCAGATGGTCTGCCAGGACGGCTTCTTCGTGTCGCACATCACCACCGATTGCGAGTTGCCCGACGCCGGCCAGGTGAGGGAGTTCCTGCCTCCCTACAAGCATCCCTACCCGCTCGATCCGCGGCATCCGGTCTCGCACGGGCCGCAGATCATGCCGGAACAAGGGCCGCCGCTGCAGCTCGAGCGGGCGCGGGCGATGGAAGGGGCGATGCCGGTGATCGAGGAAGTGCACGACGACTTCGCGCGCATCTTCGGACGCCGCTACGATCCGTGGATCGAAGAGTTCATGACCGACGGCGCCGACGTCGTCTTCTTCCTGCAGGGCGGCCACGCGGTGACCGCGCGCCACGCGATTCGCCACATGCGACAGCGCGGCGCGAAGGTCGGGATGGTGCGGCTGCGCACGATCCGGCCCTATCCGACCGATCGTGTGATGGAATCGCTCAGCAAGTTCAAGGTCGTCGGCGTGGTCGAGACCAACATGGGTCTCGGCAGCGTGAGCAGCGGCGGATCGCTGTACGCCGAGGTCTGCGGGGCGCTGTACGAGAGCGCGGCGCGGCCGCTCGTGCTCTCGTTCATGGCCGGCATGGGCGGCGAAGCGATCGTGCTCAAGGAGTTCTACTGGATGACGAACAAGCTCCTCGAAGCGCAGAAGCGGGGGAAGATCGAGAAGCGGACCCATTGGGTTGGATTCGAGGAGTGAGATTGAACGCAAAGACCGCTGAGACCGCAAAGAACGCTTTGTACAAAGATTTCCTTTGCGACCTTTGCGGCCTTTGCGTTCCCGTGGAGGCCTCATGCCTGCGATTGAAGTCGAACGTCAGATGCTGCCGATGTTCGGCAGCCCGCATCAGGGCGCGCGGTTCTACAACCCGGAGCTGCCGTCGACCGAGCCGTTCGTGCCGGGTCATCGCACCTGCGCCGGCTGCGGTCCGTCGATCCAGTACCGGATGACGAGCAAGGCGGCCGGCGACAACACCATCCTCGTCGGGCCGACCGGCTGCATGTACGTGGCGAACAGCTCCTACCTCTGCACGCCGTACAACGTGCCGTGGGCGCACACGCAGATCGGCAGCTCCGGCAGCTTCACGGCCGGCGTCGCCGCCGCTTACGAGGCGATGATTCGCAAGGGCAAGTGGAAGGGCGCCTTTCCGAACATCATCTGCGAGGCCGGCGACGGCAGCGCCTCGGACATCGGCATTGGCTCGATCTCCGGCGCGCTCTACCGGAATCACGACTGCCTGATCATCTGCTACGACAACGAGCAGTACGCGAACACCGGCATCCAGGCCTCGTCTCGAACTCCGTATGGCGGCATGACGACGTTCTCGCCGCCCGGACCGAAGATCCCTGAGGCGAAGACGCTCTTCCCGAAAGATCTCGCGCGCATGATGGCGGCGGGACATCCGCACTGCTACGTCGGCACGGCGAGCGTCGGCTATCCGATCGACCTCATGAACAAGGTGCGCAAGGGCCTGAACCACAAGGGCGCCTCGTTCCTGATGATCTACACCCCGTGCCAGAAAGGGTTCGTCTACGAGACGCCGCGCTCGATCGATCTCGGCCGCCTCGTCGTCGAATGCGGGCTGTACCCGATCTGGGAATGGAGCCCCGAGAGGCGCGAGTACGACTACAGCTTCCGGCCGCAGCACATGCGACCGGTGTCCGAGTATTTGAAGCTGCAGGGACGCTTCGGCCACCTGCACGCGGAACACATCGCGACGCTGCAGCGGTTCGCGAACGAGCAGTGGACGATGATGGGGGTCGAGCTGCCGGAAGCGCTCATTCGGGCGACGGATCCCGGTGCGGTTGCCGACATGGCGGCCGCCGAAGCGGCCGCGGCCGTCGCGCACACGGTGTAACAGGCGGAAGAGCAACCGCGAATCTCTGCGGTTGCTTTACCCGGAGGGCGATATGAGCGACTCGAATCAGCCACCCGCGAACTCGCAGGACAGCTACATCGTTGCCGAAGGAAAGAAGCGCGGCGCGACTCGCGACGTGCGGCCGGAAGCGGCGCACGATCGCTACTACACGGTGCTGCGCGTGCATGCCGGCGACGCGATCCTCACCGAAAACTGGCACACGACGGAAGTGTTCGAACACGTCCGCAACAACTTCGAGGGCTACACGTTCCAGATGCGCACGCTCGAGGCGTGGGGCGCGCAGGTCGAGAACGATCGCCGCGGGTATTACACGGCTGGCGGCCGCATCTGGGTGCTCGACCTCGAGCCGTCGGCGGGCAAGAAGAAGCGCTTCCTGGCGCCGAGGCACTGAGGAACGCAACCGCGGAGTGCGGTTGCTTTTCCGTGGACGGGCATGCGAGTGCTGCTGATTGACGATACGCCGGAAATCGCGGAGCTGCTGACGTTCGCGCTCCGCGATCATGGACACGAGGTCGTCGCCGTCGGATTCGATCCGGCGATCGGCGATCTCGTGGCCGCGCACCGGCCGGATGCGCTGGTGATCGACTGCACGTCGTTCGACATGACCGAGATGCTCTTCGACGCCGTTCGCGCGAACGCCGCGTACGCCACGCTGCCGATCGTAGTGGTGAGCGACACACCGGAGAAGGCGGACGTCAGCCTGCGGCGGCGGGAGGCCGATCATGTCCTCCTGATTCCCAAGCCGTTCACAGGCGGGCAGATCGCGCGCGCGCTCGCGCAGTTGGTCGGTCAATCAACGGCCAATTCCCGTTCACCCGTCCCCAATTCCCGCAATCCCTGATCCCGAATCAAGCCATCAGCAGTCAGCAATGATGTGGTCCATCGACGACTGGCGATATCTCGCGCGAACCCAGGTCACCGATCCGAAGGGACGGACCTGGTCGGTTGCGCTGATGGACGTGCTTGGCCAGGACGGCGATCCCGATTTGCCGGACCAGTGGCTCGAGCTGCAGTTCGCCTCGGGCCGCTACTACACGCTGATCTATTCGGCGTCGGGCGCCGTGCAATGGGAGCGCGGCCACCGATCGCTGCCCGACGCGGAGGACGTCTACGGGCGCCTGCTCGCCTCGCTGCGCAGCGGCCGTCTCGATCCCGCCCAGCCGGTGTTCCGCGAAGACCTCCTCGACGACTAGTGCCTGTTTCTGTTTCCTTTCGCTAACGACGCAGTCTTCCGGTGGCTGCGCACGACACGGCACGGAGGCTGAATGCAGCTCGAAACGATGTATTCCACGATCGACGGCGCGCTGGCGACGCTCGTCCTCAACCGTCCCCACGTGTTGAACTGCGCCAACGAACAGTGGGCGCGCGACCTGAACACGCTCGTCGACGATCTCGCAGGCCACGCGCAGCTGCGGGTGGTCGTCGTGCGCGGCGCCGGCCGCGCCTTCTGCAGCGGCATCGACCTCACTGCCTTGTCGCTGGGCGAGATCGGGATGACGTTCTACCGCGACTGGGAGACGGCGCTGCGCAAGCTGGAAGCGCTCGACGCGGTGGTCGTCGCCGCGATTCAGTCGCACTGCATCGGCGGCGGCCTGCAGATCGCGCTCGCCTGCGACCTGCGCATCGCGCGTGACGATGCGCGGTTCGGGATCACCGCGCTGCGCGAAGGGATCATTCCGGGGATGGGCATGTGGCGCGTCGCCCGGCATGCCGGTCTCGGCCGCGCCAAGCGGCTCGCGCTCGCGGCCGACGTGGTCGATGCCGCGGTCGCGCTCGAGTGGGGGCTCGTCGACTGGGTCGTGGAGGCCGACGCGTTCGAGAGCACGATCCTCGAGCTCACGGAGCGGCTGCTCTCGATGGCCCGGACGTCGACGCGGTTGACGAAAAAGCTGACCAACATGGCGTTCGATGCGTCGTTCAGCGAGTTCGCCGAGACCTACTTCGAGTACCAACGCCTGTCGATGGCGTCGCCCGAGCATCTGGACGCGATGGAGAAACATCGCGCCGAGCGCGCCGCGCGGCAAGGGTGAGGCGCGATGACCAAGCGACAGCGGCGCCCGACCAGCCTCGAAGCGATCGAGCAGGCGAGCCGCGACGAGCTCGAGGTGCTCGTCGAGCTCGATCCGCAGACCCCGAACGTCGAGCCGGTCCGCGAGGACGCCGCGAGAGATCTGCAGCGCCGCATCAAGGCCTACGTCGGCGTCAGCGCGTGACCCGTCCGTCGTTCAACAAAAAGAGAGACAGCCTTCGCGCGATGAGGCGGCGGCGGTCATCGCGCCGCCTGCCACCCATCGAAGTCCTTCACGGTCGCGCAGCTCGGGCCGCCGTCCTTCCCTGTTCCCGGCACGCGCGCTTCGAGGAGGCAATTCTCGCCGCTCGACGCGCGCCGGATCAGATCGGCGGTGATGCCAGTCAGCGGAATCTTGAGCCTCCGACTCCATGGCGTGTCCTGCTGGCCTGCGTAGGTCCCGATGTCGATGTACACGAAGCGTGCACCACGCGGTCCCTGGACGATCGAGCCACCGAAGTCGGGCGCTCCCCGCCCACCAGCTGCCTTGACCTCCACGCTGACTTCGAACGACAGGTCACTGCCGGTCGAGCGCTGCTTCTGGGTGGTTACGTACGCAGATCCACGCCCGCGCTGAACGCCGAAGTCCACGCCTGGCGGCGGCGACTCGAGGACGATTCTCAGCAGAAGCTCAGGTGGCACACACGGTCCGGCCTAAGCCGGAAGGAGCGTGGATCACACCTACCGGCGGACATTCGAGCAGTACGCGCGATCGCGAGCTACGGCAGCATCGCCGTCGTGTTCCGCTTCGGGACGTAGCCGACTGGAATGCGCGTCACTTCTTTCAGCGACTTGATGTCGATCACCGATACGTCGTTGGTGACCGGATTCGCCACATATGCGGTCTTGCCGTCCGGCGTGAGCGTCACCCACGCTGCGCCCTTGCCGCCAAGCTCCGCGCCGCCGAGCGGCTTGAGGTCCGGCAACGAGTACGCATACAGATAGTTGTTCAGCCGGCTGCAGACGACGAGCGTCTTCTGGTCGGCGGTGACGGCCATGCCGTGCGACGGATCCGAGCCCGCCGGCACGGTCTGCTTGCCGGGCGGCAGCTCGGGATTCTTGATCCGGCGGATCTCCTTCTGGGTCGCGAAGTCGACGACCGCAAACCCGTTGAAGCCCGACAGCTGGACGAAGATCCACTTCGTCGATCCGTCGGGATTCGCCGAGAACGCCATCGGCCTGACTCCCAGATCCATCTCCAGCACCCACGCGTTCTGATCCGTCTGGGCGTCGAAGACGTTGATCGTCTTGCCGGCAATCGATCCGGCGACGACGTACTTGCCGTCCGGCGTGACGTAGGCGTTGTGGATGCTGCCGCGGGTCTGCAGCGTCTTGAGGTTCTTCATCGCCGCCGTGTCGATCACGTCGACGCCGCCCGGCGCCTCGATGATGCCGACGTACACCTTGCGGCCGTCGCGGCCGATCGCGATGTTGTTCGGATGGCCGCTCAGGGGCACCTTTTTCACCACCTTCAGCGTCTGGCTGTCGACGATGTCGAGCGTGCCGTCGGCTTCGTTGCTCACGTAGATGCGGCTGCCGTCCGGCGCCGCCGCCGCGCCGTGGTTGACCTCGATGCCTTCGATCACGCCGACGACCGTGTTGGTGGCCGCATCGATGATGTGCACGTTGTCGCCGGCGCTGTTGGTCTGGATGATGCGGACTTTCTTCTCGGCCGCGCGCGGCGCGAGCGTGAACAGAACGGCTGCCGCCGCCACAGCCACCACAGAGCGCGCAGAGATCACAGAAATACGATTGTTCTGCGCGCTCCGTGTTCTCTGCGGTTGCTTTTCCGTCGCCGTTACGCGAAGCATGCGCGTCGTCGTCATTGCTCACTCCTCGGTTGACCGATCACCCAGGCCTTCAGGACCTGCCACTCCGGATCGTCCTGCGAGCTCCAGTGCTTGCCGCCGCTGTGAAAGAAGTCGCCGCCGGCCTGCTCGGCCAGCGGATGGATCAGCAGCATGCTCTTCATGCTGCCGGGCACGACGACCCGCTTCACCGCCTCGAAGTTCTTGCGCGATTCCTCGTCGTTCCACGTGGTGCGGCCCTGCGGCAGCGGCTGCAGCCGGAGCGGCGTGCCGGAACCGTGGCACGAGATGCAGCGCGCATGGCCGGGACGCTTGGCGACGAAGATCGGCTGCACCTTCGTCCTGAACACGTCGTAGTCGAGCGACGGCGGCTGGCCTGTCAACGCGAGCAGCGCCGCCGCGAGCAATAGCCAGGTGGTCGCCACGATTCCTCCTTTACCAGGCGAGGGCGTAGGCGTCGACGCGCGGGTCGGTGCCGGCGCTGAGCACGCCGGTCTTCGGGTCGACGACAATCGCCGCGAGCGACCCCATCGTCCAGGGCCCGGAGACGCGCAGCTTGTGGCCGCGCGCGACGAGGTTCTCGCGCACGGACTGCGGCACGCGCTGCTCCACCGACATCTCGCCCGGGTACATCGTGTGCGGGAACGGCGATGCCGGGAAGCTGCGCGTCGCCCAGCGCGGCGCTTCGATGGCTTGCTGGACATTCATCCCGAAGTCCACCACGTTCAACAGCGTCTGCAGCGTGCGGAACACCTGATCGTCGCCGCCCGGGCTGCCGACGATCATGAACGGCTGGTTGTCCTTCATCACCAGCGTGCTCTGCAGCGTGCTGCGCGGACGCTTGCCCGGCGCGAGCGCGTTTGCTTCGCCTTCGACGAGCGAGTAGTAGTCGCCGCGGCAGTTGAAGATGAACCCGAGGTCGGCCATCACGACGCCGGTGCCAAAGCCGCTGTGCAGGCTCGGCTCGAAGCTGACCATGTTGCGATCCTTGTCCACGACGGCGAGATAGCTGGTGTCGCCTTCGTGGTCGGCGTCGCCCTGCAGGTTGACGTGCCACGGCCGGTTCAGCGCCTGCGTCGATCGCGTGTACTTCTCCGGCGTGCCCGGCCGGAGCTCGAGCGAGGCGTGCGCCGGATCGATCAGCGCGCGGCGCTCGCGCGCGTAGTCCTTCGAGAGCAGTCCGTCGAACGGGATGTGGACGAAGTCGGCGTCGCCGAGATACTTCTCGCGATCGGCCATCGCCAGCTTCACCGCTTCGACGCTCGCGTGAATGTACTCGGGGCTGTTGTGGTGCATCGCTTTCAGGTCGTAGCCCTCGAGGATGTTCAGCGCGATCAACTCGGTCGGACCCTGGTTCGCCGACGCGTTCTTGTAGACGCGGTAGCCGCGATAGTCGACCGACACCGGCGTCTCGAACTTGGCGGTGTACGAGGCAAAGTCCTCGTAACGGAACAACCCGCCTTCCGCCTCGGAGAACTGCGCCATCGTCCGCGCGATGTCACCCTTGTAGAAGCGGTCGCGCGCCGCCTTCAGCGCCTCGTGGCGCCCCTTCGACGCATTCTGGGCCTCGGCCTCCACCAGTTTGTGCAGCGTGCGCCCGAGATCGGGATTCCGGAAGACATCGCCCGCCTTCGGCGCGGCGCCGTTCGGGTAGTACAGCTTCACGCTGGTCGGATACTTCTTCAGCTTGCGCGAGCCGGCAATCGCGCCGGCCATCCGCTCGCCGATCGGGAAGCCATTCTCGGCCGTCTCGATCGCGGGCTGCAGCACCTGCGCGAACGACATCGTGCCCCACCGATCGAGCAGCAGATACCAGGCGTCGACGACGCCCGGCACGGTGCCGGAGAGGAGCGAGTCGCTCTCGGGCAGCTGGCCGTCACGGTTCTTCTTGTACCAGTCGATGGTCGCGAGCTTCGGCGCCGTGCCTTCGGCGTTGATCGAGACGACGGTCTTCGCTTTCGCGTCGTAGACGAGGATCACTGCGTCGCTGCCGACACCGTTCGACGCGGCATCGACGATGCCGAGGACCGCCTGGCTGGCCACCGCGGCGTCGAACGCGTTGCCGCCGGCGCGGAGGATCCGTTCGGCGGCCTGAGTCGCTTCGGGCTTCATCGACGCTGCCGCCTCCGCGCGTCCGCGGATCACCGGCCGCATCGTGGCGACCCGCACCTCGTCTGCGGGATCCTGCGCGGTCAGGTGAGCCGTCGCGAGAACACCCAGGAGCAGGAGGACGCCGCGGAATGCATAGTGCGTGCGCATGACACCTCCAGTTGTGAGACCGTGAAATTAAGAATTAAGAAGTAAGAATTAACAATTCGTGGAGCGCGTCTGACGCGAATTCTCAATTCTTAATTTCTAATTCTTAATTTTCCCGAGCACATCATATGCGGGAATGGTCAGGAATTCCTCCAAATCCTCCGACGTGGCGACCTGTTCGAACAGCCGCCGCGCGGCCGGAAAATGGCCGCGATCGAAGCGCCGGGCGCCCACTTCCTCGCGCACCCGCGCGTACTCCTCGTCCACGCGCCGGGCCACCAGCTCACGGGTCACCGTTCTGCCGTCCTCGAGCGCAGCGCGATGCTTGAGCCACTGCCAGATCTGCGTCCGTGAGATCTCGGCGGTCGCCGCATCCTCCATCAGGTTGTCGATCGGCACCGCGCCCTGGCCGCCCAGCCACGCTTCGAGATACTGGATGCCGACCCGGATGTTGTGGCGCAGGCCGGCGCCGGTGCGCGTGCCCTGCGGCGGTTCGACCAGCTTCGCGGCGTCGGCGACGACGTCGGGCCGCTTGCGATCTCGACGCGACGATCGTGCAGGTCGGCAGGAATCGGCGCGACCGTCCACTCGCGGTTTCGGATATCGGCTGTCTCGGCAAGAAAGTCCGGCCGTTCCCCGTTGTCATATCGCTGCTGCACGGAACGGCGGCGCTCGAGCAGCTCTTCAATGCGGGGGCGGAATCGACGCGTCAGTTCCTCGACGAACGCCACGGCCGTGGGCGTCAGCACACGGTCCACCTGTTCAACCTGAGATGCCGGCATGAGAGGGGTACATTATCGGAGAATCGCGCTGCCGTCACGCCGCATTCGTGATCCGCAGTCAGCCGCGGAAACACAGGATGGGAATGCGTTGGAGGGATGACCGTGGTGCGTACGCCGTTCGTGATCGTAGCATTCGCGGGCGTCGTCGCGGTCTACCTCGCTGCGACGACGGTCATTCCCACGATTGCGGCAGGCGCGCTGCTCCATCCCGCGCGGCGGCCGCTGGACCGCGAGCGGCCCGCGAACTGCGCTGACGTGGTCTTCGCCGGCGAAGACGTCACGCTGAACGGCTGGCAGTGCAACGCCGCCGGTCAGCGCCGGGGAACCCTGGTGTTCCTGCACGGCGTCGGCGACAACCGGGGCAGCGCTGCAGGCGCCGTCGATCGGTTCCTCTCGAGAGGGCTGGACGTGGTCGCGTACGACAGCCGCGCGCACGGCGAATCGACCGGTGAGGCCTGCACGTACGGGTACTGGGAGAAGCGCGATTTGAAACGCGTTCTGTACCAGGCGAGCGCCGGCCCCGTCGTGCTGCTCGGCACATCACTGGGTGCGGCCGTAGCGCTGCAGGAAGCGGCCGACGACGGCAGAGTGATCGGCGTGGTGGCGGCCGAAGTGTTCTCGGACCTGCAGACCGTCGCCCGGGAACGGGCCCCCCGATTCCTGCCGGAGAGCATGATCCAGCGCGCCTTTTCTATTGCGGAAGCCCGAGGTCATTTTTCTATGGACGAGGTGAGTCCGGCCGAGGCGGCACGGCGGATCAGGATCCCGGTGCTGCTGATTCATGGCGCGGAGGACATCGACACGCCGCCGGATCACTCGCGGCGCGTGCTGGCCGCACTGGCAGGACCGAAAGAGTTGCTGATCGTCCAGGGCGCGCGCCACAACGAATCGCTGCGACCCTCCGACACGTGGCGGCGAATCGACCGCTGGGTGGAGACCGTCCTGGCACGCGTGCCGCGAGCATCGTGGCCAGCCGATTCACGTTCTTTTTTCGACAACTAACCTCTAGTACCGCACCTGCGTGTATGGTACTCTCCTCGAAACATGCGGTCTCCAGCGTTTCGATTCACGATCGGCGCGGCTGCGTGGATTGCGATTGGCGTAGCGGGCTCCCTGCTGTTCGACTCCGAATACCGCATCAAGGAGCTGTCAGCGGCGGCGCGCGCGTTCGACCAGCATGCGCGTGACGCACTCGACGCGTTCGCCGAGGCGCGGATATCGCAGCAGGCTTGCGTCGCCGCCGGACAGGGAATCGGGTTCTGGATGCCGAAGGTGGCATCGAGCGCCGAGGCGGCGGACGCTGCGCTGAACACGCTTCGATCGTCTGCGAGCGCGGAGGCGCGCACGGCACTCGATCAAGCGACCGAATCGGCGAAGGCGTTCGCGACGATCGACCGACGAGTGCGCGAGTACTTGAAGAGCGGCCAGCAGTTGATGGCCGGCGATGTCATCTTCGCAGAGGGAGCGAAGAGCGTCACCGCGGCGATGCATCAGGTCGAGGTGGCGCGACAGGCGGAGTCGCAGTCGTTCGACGCGACCGTCGCGGCGATGCGGAAGCAGGAAGCGATTACGCTGGGCGCCGCCGGCAGCGTCGCGCTGCTCGTCGTCCTCGTGCTCGCCTTCAAGCCGCGCGACCGGGTCCGGCCGGCTGGAACGGCCTCCGTGTCGATCACACCGGCACCGCAGGTCCCGCGATTGCCGGAATGGAAAACCGCGCCGCTCGCACCGGAACCGACTCCGACAGACACGTTCAAGACGGTCGCCACCCTCGCGACCGATTTCGGACGCGTCCGCGACCTCGACGATCTGAAGCGTGTCCTCGGCCGCGCAGCGGAGGTGATGGACGCGAGCGGTGTGATGGTCTGGATGGGTGCGACCGGCGGCGGCGAACTCCGGCCGGTGCTGGCGCACGGCTACAGCGCCGACATGCTGGCCCGTATTCCTCCTGTCCCGCGCTCGGCCGACAATGCCGCCGCGAAGGCGTTTCGGGCGGGCACGCTGCAGATCGTCCTGGCGCGACCCGGCAAGTCAACGGGCGCGGTCGTGGCGCCAATCCTGTCGTCGGAGGGCTGTATCGGCGCACTGTCCGCGGAAATCCGCCACGGCGCCGAGACTTCCGAGACGACCCAGGCGCTGGCGACCATGTTCGCGGCGCACCTGTCGACCGTCGTCGCGCAGGCACCGGGCGAGGCCGACACAGCCGAAGCGACAGGATAATCACCAGGCAATCACCTGTGGGCGCCAGGTGATCACCCGGTCGGGCTGGTCTTATAGCGGGTGCATTCCGCGAGAGGGCCGGCGCAGCGGTTCGAGCTTTGCCTGGACGCTGCTTTCCTTCCTCTCGCGCACGATCCCGATCGTCAGATCGTCCCCTTTTGCCTCGCGAAGTGCCCGGACGAGGTCCTCTCGTGACCGGACCGGCTGGCCATCCACCGACGTGATCACGTCACCAGCCTTCAGCCCCGCCCGCGACGCCGCGGAACCGTCGGTCACCGCCCGCACGAGCAAGCCTTCCTTTGCGCCGAAGTACTGGGCCAGCTGATCGGTGAGCGGATCGACGTCGATCCCCAGCCGGCGGCCGGACATCGCGCCCTGAAAGTCGAAGGTGAACGGCAGGCCGCTCCGCCACACCTCGGGCAGGCGATCGCGGAGCATGTCGAGGTCCGGCGGCAGGCTGTCGCGGAAGCGGTCGCCGTCGATGTACCCGCCTCTGTACACGCCGCGGCCCTCCCGCGGGGTGATTTGAAGGTCGGTCTGCCGCCCTTCGCGGACGACGGTCGCTTTCACGGTCCGGCCCGGCGGCGTTTCCTGTACCAGGCGCGCGAAGTGACGCACGCTCCGGACGCGCTCGCCATCGAAGGTGACGATCACGTCGGCCTTCCTCACGCCCGCCTTCTCGGCCGGACTGTCGGGCCGCACCTCTTCGACTACGACGCCCGCATCCTTGCCCTCCGCGACCTCGACGCCAATCTCGGCGCCGCGGCCGGCGAGCACCATGAAATCGCGCGCCTCCTGCGCCGCACGCTGCGGCTCGATAGGCGGCTGCGCCACCGCGCGATCGCCGGATGCCGAGGCAATCACCGCGGCCGCGATGCCTGCCACCACAGATGTCCTCATCGGAGTGTCTCCTGAAACCCGATCCGTCTTGTCAGACGCGAGGCTGTCCTGAAAAGTTGGCTAGAATCCGGCCATGGCGAAAACGCACGGGCCGGCGCCGCGGCCGAGCGAAACGAAGGCGCAGATTCTCGAGCGGATCGAGCGCGATCGCGTGAAGTTCCTGCGCCTGCAGTTCACCGACATCCTCGGCACGATCAAGAACGTCGAGATTCCGGACCGCCAGTTCGAGGAAGCGCTCGATGGCCGAATCATGTTCGACGGTTCGTCGATCGAGGGGTTCGTGCGCATCGAAGAGTCGGACATGTACCTGCGTCCGGATCTGACGACCTTCCGCGTCTTCCCGTGGCCGGGCACGGCCGGAGAGAAGGTAGCGCGGCTCATCTGCGACATCTATACGCCGGAGGGGCAGCCGTTCATCGGCGACCCGCGGGGGTGCCTGAAGAAGGTGATCGCGATGGCCGCCGCCCGGGGCTACGCGATGAACGCCGGTCCCGAAGCCGAGTTCTTCCTGTTTCAGACCAGGAACGGCGTGGCGACGACCGAGACGCACGACGGCGCCAGCTACTTCGACCTGAGCCCGGTCGACCAGGGCGAGGACGTGCGGCGCGAGATCGTGCTCGCGCTCGAAGCGATGGGCTTCCACGTCGAAGCGGCGCATCACGAGGTCGCGCCCGGCCAGCACGAGATCGACTTCCGCTACGACGACGTGCTGACGACGGCAGACAACATCAGCACGTTCCGGTTCGTGGTGAAGAACATCGCGATTCGCAACGGCCTGCACGCGACCTTCATGCCCAAGCCAATCTACGGCATCAACGGCTCCGGCATGCACACGCACATGTCGCTCTTCTCGGGCGCCACGAACATCTTCTTCGACCCGAAGGCCGCCGGACAGCTGAGCGAGATCTGCCTGAGCTACATCGGCGGCATTCTCCGCCACGCGAAAGGCTTCTGCGCGGTGACGAATCCGCTGGTCAACTCGTACAAGCGCCTCGTGCCCGGCTACGAGGCGCCGACGGCGATCTCGTGGTCGGAAAAAAACCGCAGTCCGCTGGTGCGCGTTCCCGCGACGCGCGGCACCGGCACGCGAATCGAGCTGCGCATGCCGGATCCGTCGTGCAATCCGTATCTCGCGCTGGCGGTGATGCTGCGGTCGGGCCTCGACGGGATCGACAAGAAGATCGACCCGGGTCCGCCGATCAACAAGAACATCTACAAGATGAGCCACCGCGAGCGGCGGCACCTGCGGATCGACGAACTGCCCGGAAATCTGAGCGAGGCGCTCGACGAGCTCGAGAAGGACGACCTGATGCGAGAGACGCTCGGCGACCACCTGTTCGAGCATTTCGTCGCCGCCAAGCGCGAAGAGTGGCTCGACTACATCAAGCACGTCTCGCCGTGGGAGACAGAACGCTATCTGGGCATGTACTGACGCCGAAGCGGGATTTGGGATTCGGGGTTCGGGGTTCGGGATTCGGGATTCGGGGCTCGGGACGAATCCCAAATCCCAAATCCCGAATCCCAAATCCCGATCTCCCCTACCACCGCACGCGGAACACGAGCTGCACGATCCTCGCCTGGTTGTCGCCAAGGAGCTGCGTCATACGGAAGCTGTCGGCGCTCGAGCCGACGGTGGCGTTGCTCGTCAGCGTGCCGTTGTTCGCGACCGGACCCTGGTTGCCGCTCGGGAAGAAGGTCTGCGTGAATCCGAGCGGCGTGCCGGCAGTCGACCCCGGGTTGAAGTACGGCGTGTTGAAAGCGTTCAGCATCTCGGCGCGGAACTCGAACGTCACCGGCCCATGGATCCTGAGGCGCTTCGACGCGCCGATGTCGAAGCGGACGAGCGGCGGCCCATTGACGACGAGGCTGCGCACGCCGCAGTCGCCGTAGCCGGGCGACGTCTCGATGCAGTCGGGACCGTTGGCCGGTGCGAGGTAGCGGCCGGTCGGGACGCCGAGCGCGCTGTAGCCGGTCGGCGAGGTCGCGCTCACGTTGAACGCGCGCACCGTGTTGTTGATGATGTCGTCGGGCAGGATGTAGACCTGCCCGTTGTCGGCGTGGCGCAGGCCGACGGCCTTGCGGAATTCGTCCACGCTCATGCCGACGAGGCGGACGTTGCCGAAGTCGAGCATCTCGCCGGTCTGGATGCGGGCGACGCCGTCGATCGACCAGCCGCCGATCAGCGCGTCCTTCCCCGTACCCGCGTTGGATGCCCAGCGCTGACCGCGTCCGAACGGCAGTTCGTAGATCCAGTTGGTCTTGAACGCGTGCTCCACCCCCCCGACCTGCCCGGTCTGGAGATTGTCGGCCGTCGGCTTCTGCAGCCCGTAGCGCTGCGAGATGTACGCCTGGCCCCACGCGTAGCCGACCGTGTACTGCAGGCCCTCGGAGAACCGCTTGCGAACTTCGAACTGCATCGAGTTGTAGCGCGTCCCGCCGACGTTGGTCGTCAGCAGCGCGCCGCCGAGCGCGTCGGGATTGGCGACGAAGAAGTTCGCCGGCAGTCCCGCCGCGGCGGCGTTGGCGCGGAAGGTCGTGTTGCCGAGCAGCCCGTTGGGGATCGTACCGGCAGTGCACCCCGTCGCGTTGTTGCACATGAACCCGAGCGGGTTCGGGTTCTGCGCGGCAAGGTAGCCGAGGAAGTTCGCGTTGGTCCAATTCGGGCCGGTGTAGAGCGACGCATCGCCCGCCTTCGACGCGTTCTGACCGTCGAAGTAGGCGAGGAAGATCGGCAGCCGCGACGTGCCCGGCGCGCCGGTGTAGGCGAAGGTCGCGCCGCGGCCGGCGGCGATGTTGGCCTGCAGGTTCGCCTGCGCCTGGCGGAACTCGTTGACGAAGCCGTTCGAGGCGATGTTCGCCTCGTTCAGATCGATCGTCTCCCAGTCCTGGCGGTGGCGGCTGCCGACGTAGCGGATCTCGAGCGCCGTGTCGTGCCCGAGCTTACGCTGCCAGCCGACGGTGTACGACCGGGTGTACGGAAGCTGCAGGTTGGAGTCGAACGAGTTCAGGATGTTGGTCAGCGAGTTGGTCGCGATCGGATACGAGACCGCCGGCGCGGCCGGCAGCGTCGGGTTGTTGCGCAGCAGAATCGGCAGTGCGCTGTTGGTGTTGTCGCGCTGCAGCGTCTGCAGGATCCCCTGGTTGTTGCCGAACACGCCGGTGAAATCGGACATGCCCGGCCGCTGGAACGCAAGCGCAAACCCGCCGCGCAGCACGCTGTCGCCTTCGACGGCGCCGAAAATCGCGCGGCCAATGCCGCCGCCCATGCCCGGCACCTGATACGCGAGCCCGATACTCGGCGCGAGGTTGTTCGCGTCGGTGTTGTAGGCGTAGGTGCCGGCCGGATACTGCACGTAGTTCGGCTTGGTGTTGCTCGCCACGCCGGGCGAGAACAGGTTGCAGCCGGCGATGTTGCCGGGACCCGAGACGCCGCACAGACTCTGCGGCGTCACGGTCGTGTAGCTGTTATTGGTCGGGTAGAACGGCAGCGCCAGCACGTAACGCAGCCCGGCGCTGACCGTCAGATTCGTGCTCGCGCGCCACTGATCCGCGGCATAGAAGTCGAACTCGCGCAGCCGGCCCTGTGCGGTCGATTCGCCGAGCGGCACGTACTCGGTCCCGTCGGGATTGATCCGCGCGGTGCCGGTGAGCGACGTGATGCGGCCGGTGAGGAGCGCGTAGAGGCTCTGCGCCTGCGTGATGTCGGCCTGCGACGCGCCGGGGAAATTCGTGTTGGTGAATATCTGAGCCGCCGGCTCGGTGGCCAGGACGCCGAAGGTCGCCGTCGGAATGATCGTCTGCTGCTTGATCCAGACGTCGGCCTGCACCATCGATCCGCCGAAGGTCATGCTGTGCTTGCCGCTGACGAGGGTGGCCGTGTCCTCGGCGACCCACGTCGACGCCTCGCGCGACTGTCCGTTCGCGCCGCCGCCGTTGGTCGCGGTATTGCCGGTGTTCGGGTTGGTCAGGCGGAAACCGGCGCCGCAGCAGGCAGTGAACATGTCCAGCCGGTAGCCGTTGGTCTGACCGAGTCCGGTGCCCTGCCAGAGCGCCGGCGAGAGCTCCGGCGAGAACAGCGTCGCGCCGCCAGTTCCGCCGAAGCGCGCTTCGTTGACCAGATGCGATCCGAGCGTCGATCGCAGCGACTCCGACGTCGTCCAGCGCGTCGACTGCTGGCTGCCGGTCTGCGGAAAGCCGGGGAACGGCACCTGCGCGTTGTTGGTCGTGTCTGGCGTCGAGTTGATGTGCCGGTAGTTCATCGATCCCGTCAGCCGGTGGTTCTGCGAGACGTCGTAGTCGATGCGGAACGTCGGCGCCGGGTTGAAGTTGTTCGTCGGGGTCTGGAACGTGTACTGCTGCACCAGCGGATTGGTCAGCGCGCTCAGGCTGCCGGTCGTGCCGGTCGCGGATCGGATGTCGCCGAGCAGCTTCGTCATCAACGGATCGAGCGTCGCCAGCTGGCCGTTGGCGGCCGCGAGCTGCAGCAGGTTGACCTGGCGCACGCCGGCGGCGGTGTTGTAGCTGAAGATGCCGCCGGCGGCGTCCGGCGTCAACAGGACGCGCTGGAGCGTGCCATTCGACGGACGCCGCTCCTCTTCGTAGTTGAAGAAGAAGAACGCCTTGTTCCTGACGATCGGACCGCCCTGCGCGAAGCCCTGCTGGTAGTCGCGCAGCTGCGCCTTCGGCGCCTTGCCGGTCTCCGGATCCGGCGGCAGATCGCGGTTGTTGAACCAGGTGTTCGCGTTCAGCGCATCGTGGCGGAGGTATTCGTACGCGGTCCCGGTCCACCGGTTCGATCCCGATTTGGTGACGAACTTGATCTGCACGCCGCCCTGCCCGGTCGCGTCCGCGGTGTTGCCCGCGGTCGTGACCGTCACTTCCTCCACCGAGTCGAGCGTCGGCGTCAGCCGGGCGAAGTAGCCGTCGGACGTCTTGAGGTAGTTGTCCTGGATGTTCATGCCGTCGAGCGTGATGTTGATCGCGCTCTTCGGCAGCCCGTTGACGGTGGAGTTGCGGGCGGTGCCCGACGTGTTGAAGCCGGGCAGCGAGGTGAGCGAGTCGAGCGCGTTGCGGCTGCTGAGCGGAAGGCTGGTGATCTGCGTGGCCGTGAGGTTGGTCGCGATCGACGGCGTCTGCGTCTGCACGACCAGCGCGCTGTCACCAGTCACGGTGACGTTCTCTTCGAGGGTGCCGACCGACAGCGTCACCTTCACGCTCGCCGGAATCGCCGCGTTCAACGTGACCTCGTTGAGCGTCGCGGTCTTGAACCCCATCAACGAGACGGTGACTGAATAGGTGCCGCCCGGCAGCGACGGGATCGTGAAGCCGCCGTCGCTTCCTGACACGGTGTTGAACTCCGCACCGGTGCCGTTGTTCTTCACCTTGACGTCAGCGCCGGGGATGACGCCGCCGGACGAGTCGACGACCGTCCCGGACAGCGACGTAAAGAAGCTGCCTTGCGCATGCGCTGCCGCCGCCGTCGCCAGCGTGAAGACGACGGCCGCCAGAACCCGAACACCGCTCGATCTCATCGAATGCTCCTTGGAAATCGCCCGCGAGGGCCTGAAAAGTAACGGGTCGGCCCGGCGAAAATCAACACGAAAACCTTCGAAATCGAACGCTGTCCGGTCTGGGTCGCCGACGGATCCAGCAAACCGTTCAGGAGTGAGGTCAGCGGGCGTCTCCGAGTCAGGACGGCGGCGATCGCGACTCGCAATTTCAGGCGGGTTTTCGGCGATGACACCGGGCACGCGATTTGATGTCAC
>DATFWL010000175.1:0-9877 GCA_035259385.1 Vicinamibacterales bacterium
TGGGCCATATCCCGTTTGAATGATGATTGGCTCGCGAACGACATAGAGATTGCGCAAAGTCCAGGGAGCGATCATCAGACACATGCCAGCAAAGATCAAAAGATACGTGAGCCGGCGTCTTTGTCGCGGATCAACGGCCGAAAGCACGAGAAGGACCACCGGCAACAGCTGCGTCGTGGCGCGTACGAGAGTCGTAATGCCCAGACTGATTCCGGTCGCAAAAGACGACGCGACGGCTCTCTGCCGCGAAAGGCTTCGAATCAGCATCACGATACTTAATGTCAGCAAGGCTGTGGCAAGAGTCTCTGACGCCACCCACGTCGAGATCACGACGGCAGGAGGGAAGACAAGCCACAGGACTCCTGCCAACCAACCCGCCCCAACCGAGGTTTCCCAACTGCCGAGCAGGAACAACAGAATAGCCACGCCGCAATCGAGAGCCATTTGTGCAGCGACGAGCACGAAAAGATACCAACGGCCACCGATCCACTCGGTGAGCGCCACAAAGGTCGGATAGCCCGGCGATATCTTCGTCCGACGTGCAAGCGTGTCTGCGTCGCCAATTGCTCCAGTGCTGACGATGGATGCGGCAGTCGGCAAATAGTAATTCGCGGCGCTGCCGCCGACATATGGCTCGACATAGCCGCTCTTCGCAAGCACGAGGAACAAAGCGACCTTACAGAGCGTGATGACAGCGAATGATCGGATCGCATCCCGTCTGCGAAACGCGAAACGTGGTGTAAACACTGGCACACATGACTATAGCCGACAAGAACGTCCGCTGCGTAGGTCGATTGGTACACCCACGGATTTCGGCGACTCACCAAAATTGACCTCGCAAACACGACAACGGGTGGCAAGCCCTCGCGCGCGACGTCCCGCGGTGAGTCGCTTTACCCCATACCGGTGGATACATTGAGGTCACGGTCGTGGAGAGTGAGGCTGCGCTGCTTCGGGACCGCTTATCGGCCGGCGTCTACGCTCACAGCCGCCGTGCAGAGTCACGGCGCATGAGTTATCTCGCTGCCGTCACGGTCAAGTGCATCCGTTTTCCGTGCGATAACCTGCATGGCGTCGAATAGGTTCACCGGGAGCCCGATCTCATTGAGCCTCGCCTGGAATGGCACACGCAATCCGAGCCGGCTCGCGACTTGGAACGCGGCGAGCCCTACCGGCACGAGCTTCCATGGCTTCCGGATGTCGACGATCTCAAAGCCGAGCCGTCGGAGCAGGCGCATGATCGTCCGTCGCGAAAAGAAGAACAGATGCTGTGGCGGCGTCATCAACCGCCAGTGACGTCCTGTTAGACGCGCCAGCAGCGAATCCCAATCACCAGTAGTGACCATGAGATATCCCCCGGTGGGGAGCGCGCGATGGATGCGCGACAACACATCGACTGGCGCTTCGAGATGCTCGATCACATCGAGCATCACAACAACATCGAACGGCCCGCGTGCGCCCGTGAACTCGTCGGTCAGCATGCCATGGTGAGCGTCCAATCCGCGGGCGCGTGCGAATGAGATCGCCTCCGCTGACACGTCAAGTCCTGTCGCGCTGTAGTATCTCTCCGCCTCAGCAAGAAAGAACCCGTAGGCGCAGCCCAGTTCGAGAAGCCGCCCGCCGCCACTTGCGTATCGGATCAAATGTTTCAGCGCATACCGAAATTCCGCCCTCAGGACTCGTTCGCTTCCGCCGTAGTCGGCGTAACCATCTCGAGTTTCGCCCTGGAAGTAACCTCGGCCGTACAATTGGTGGGCAGCGAAATCGCGTCCGACGTTCGTCCTGCCCAGGCCACATCGCTGACAACGCAGGATCGAATAGCCCCACTTCTCGAATGCAAGGCTCTGCGGTGCCTCGGCAGAACACACAATGCACGAGTGTAGGTTCCCGGACGACCCGATCGGCCGACCGCTCATGGCCGTCGATACGATCGGGTTCGCCGGATCAGAGTCTGTCATACCGCTATTCTCATCATGAGGCGTGCTACCTCGATGCGCACCGTCGTGTCGCGTCTTTTCGCGTATACCGAAGCCACGATTCCAGAACAACGGCATACCACTGATAGGCGGGCGCGAGGGTACCCTTCAATGGTGCGGTGAGTCTCGGACTGAGCGATGCGGGGACCCAGCCTTCCTTACACAATATCGAATCGGTGAGTAGCTCCTGAGCCCACGGACGCCACCGTCCCGCGAGCCAACGCTGAACCGGAACACCGAATCCGCGCTTTGGTCGTCGCCCCACCGCCCGACCGATCTTGGTCCGGACGAGTTCTCGAAGTATCGCTTTGAGTTGTCCGTGATGGAGTCGAACACCGAAAGGAATCGTGGACGCGAATTCCCACAGCTCGTGGTCAAGAAACGGCGACCTCGCCTCGAGACCATGGTGCATCGTGGCACCGTCGACCTTTACCAGGTACTCGCTCATGAAGCGGGTTCGAAATTCGTGGCGTAGGGCGTCGGTCAACACGGTGCGGCCCGACTCGGGCTCCGAGCCGAGCTCCTGAGGGGTCAAAACGTCCGCATGGCCGAGATAGCCCTTCAGCCCCCATGTTGTGTAGTCCAGAAGCGCGCCAGCGCGCCGGAGCGGTCCGAATCGCGGGACCCCGGAGTGGATTCTGCGCCACATCGTCGGCACCGCCGGCACGTGTTCTGCGAGGTTGCTGGCCAGCCACAAATGGCGGTGGCGTGGGTAACCGAGGAATACGTCGTCGCCACCATCGCCGGTGAGCAAGACCTTGGCCGGGCTGAACTGCGAGATTGCTCGAGAGACGCGCAACATGCCGAGCGCCGATGGACATGCGAACGGTTCCCCATACGCTGAGAGGAGGTCCTCGACTTCAGGAAGATCACTGTCCGACATCTCGACAACGGAATGTTTGAGGCTCAGTCGCTTCGCCGTGTCCATTGCCTCAGCGGCCTCATCCCATGGATCACCTGGTGTTGCGATGGTGTATGCCTGAATGCTGGCGCCCAACTCCTGCGCAGCCCAGCAAACAAGGCTCGAGTCGATGCCCCCGCTAAGCAGCGCTCCGACCGGGACATCGGCATGAAGCCGGACCTTTACGGCATCCAGAAGCTTCACGCGGGTTGTCTCGACAGCATCAGCAAACGAGATCGGCGATGTCGCCGAAGGCTGCGTCCAGTACTTGCGAGTCGTCACCTTACCCTCAAGGACCGATGACGCAAGAGGGACCTCGACGATGGAACCCGCCGGAACTTTGACTACGCCACGATAGATCGACAACGAGTCGGGAACGAAACCGTCGTTCAGGAAGCTCAGGACCGCCTCGGGGTCGACGCCATCTGTAAAGCCGCTCGTGACCAGGGCGCGCACAGTCGAGGCAAATGCCAAGACACCACCCCGTATGACATAGACCAGGGGCTTGACACCCAAGCGATCCCGCACGAGGTAGAGCCGGCGTGCGGCGTCGTCCCATAAAGCAAAGGCGAACATCCCGCGAAGTCGCCGTACGAGGTTGTCGATCCCCCACTGGCGGTAACCGTGGAGCAACACCTCGGTATCGGTCTGAGTGATGAAATCGAATGCGGATAGAGAACGTCGCAGTTCACGATAGTTGTAGATCGCGCCATTGAAGACCACACCGACCCGATTGTCGGGAGTAACCATAGGCTGCCGTCCTGCATCGCTGAGATCAAAGATTGCCAGGCGACGATGGCCGAACACGACGCCGTCCCAGCTCGCCGTTCCTTCAGCGTCTGGCCCGCGGCGGGCGAGATCGGTGCACATCTGGCGAACGGCCAGGATGCTGCGCCGCCCATCAGGTTCTCCAACAACCCCCGCAATTCCGCACATGCTCATGTCTCCCGCGGACGAGGGGCCTGAGAGCACCGCGGCCCCGCGAGTTTGCGTCTGCCTATAATCCCGCCGACAGTCTGAGAGGCTTGGGGACAGTCTCGTAGCTCTCGGCCGACCCAACCGTGCTGATTCGAGAAGACCAGACGGCGAGGATCCACGGCAGCCAGAATGTCTTGGTCCAGAGGTCATCACCGAAGCAGGCCGTCACCACGGCTCCGAAGCACGCCGCTTCAATCGCCGCCGCAAACGCGGCGCCAGGCATGCTGCTCGTCGAAGCTCTCGCCATGCGCAAATGGCTGAACACAGCGAGGACCAGCAAGACGACGCCGACAACACCCAATTCTATCGACGTCGAGAGAAGAGTGTTGTGCGCTCCGGTTGGGTGGCCTGGAACACCATGCACAGAATAAACCGTGGGAAAGCTATCGACTCCACTTCCGAGCCAACCCACACGCTGCAGTAAACTCAGTCCCACCTTCCAGATCTCTGTTCGCCCCGCCCCGGTCGATTCTTCGCCCGTAATCAGGTTAGTTACACGAAGAAAGAATAGATCGGGCATGAGCGGAAGAAGCGCGGCCAACGCTCCGATGATTAGCAATACCTGCCAGCGCACACGAACGCGAAACAGCCAGACACACATCATGACGATCATCGCGACCAGACTTCCGCGCGACATCGTCAATAAGATACCGGCGCCGATGGCGCCGACGGCTGCGATGGCAAGCAACTTCTGCCAGACGCTGCGCGAGATCAGAAATGCTGCGACGCCAACACTCAGCGGAAGCAGCAGGCTCTGCGCAACACCGTTAGGGTTCGCGGCTTGTTCCGCCACGCGCAGCGTCCCACGCGCCCGCAGGCCGGGATCCGCGTCGAATCCGAGAATGATCCCCGCCGTCGCAGCCATCACACCGCCCACCATCGCGAGCAAACACACCACCCGAAGTTCGCGCTCGGATACTCGAAACGAGACCGCCACGAGATACAAGGAGAGAAGGCTGAGAGCTGTCGGAACTCGGGTAACCGAACTCTCCAGCGCCACTGACCAGGCGAGGCTGACCATGGCCCACAGCACGAGCAAAAAGACCCAAAGCGCAGCGCGGGGAGGTGCTACCAGACGCCGTTCGACTAATCCGACGGCGAGAAGAATCCCGGCCGCCATGACGCCTATCAATTTCGTGATCGTCATGCCGCCACTGTCGGCGACGACTGCTACGCTAGTAAATGGAATTAGAAATATGTACGCGCCGAAAACAAGAGTGACGGGCCATCGACGAGCGAAAGGCAACAGCCCCACCAACGAAAGCAGGGCGAGCGTGCGCCAATACTCCTCAGAGATGAGCCACGCGACGGCGGGTGCGGCCGCCACGGCTACCGCGAGCAACGCCACGCCGGACGCTAAGGCGCGATCGACTGTCCCCAGAAGTGTCAGCGACGCTCTCACTGCGCGTAAAACTCCGCAAGCCGTTCGATCACGTATCGTTGGGCATCCGCGGTCAACTCTGGGTATATCGGTAACGCCAGCGTCTCTCGAGCCGCCGCCTCGGCTTCCGGGAGGTCAGTCTCACGATATCCGAGATCAGAAAAGCATGCCTGCATATGCAGCGGGACCGGATAATAGACCTCGGTGCCGATCCCGTGATCCAACAGGGAGCGTTGCAGTGCATCCCGGTGTTGACAGCGAATAACGAATTGATTGTAGATGTGCCCGGGCCGGTGCTCCGGCGCAGTGACCGCGTTCACCTGGTACTCCCGCAACAAAGCGCGATACCGGTCGGCGTTCTCCTGCCGCGCCTTCGTCCAAGCGGCTAAATACTTCAGCTTGACTCGCAGCACGGCCGCCTGAAGCGCGTCGAGGCGGAAATTCCCGCCGACGAGCCCGTGATAATACTTCGGCTTGCTGCCGTGAACGCGCAAGATCCTTAGCCGCTCTGCGAGGTTCGCATCATTCGTCAGAACCATGCCAGCATCGCCGAACGCACCGAGATTCTTACTGGGGAAAAATGACAGACAACCGGCGGCGCCGATCGTGCCCGCGACCCGGCCCTGTTCATCGACAGCCCCGATCGCCTGTGCCGCGTCCTCGATCACGGCGATACCGTGCGCGTCGGCGAGGGTGACGATCGCATCCATGTTGCAACACCGCCCGAAAAGATGAACCGGCATGATCGCTTTGGTCCGCGGCGTGATGCGCGGGGCGAGCATGGTCGGGTCCAGATTGAACGTGGCCGGCTCGATGTCAACGAAGACGGGCTTCGCGCCGAGCCGAACGATCGTGCCCGCCGTCGCGAAGAAGGAATAGCTGGTGGTGATCACTTCATCGCCCGGACCGATCCCAGCCGCCATGAGCGCGGCCAGCAGAGCGTCGGTCCCCGACGACATGCCAATCGCGAATCTCACATCGCAGTGCGACGCGACTTCTTGCTCGAACGCTGATACCTCGGGCCCCAGGATGAAGTGCTGAGAGTCACACACACGGTCCAGGGCCGCGCGGACCTCATCGCGGATCGCTGCATACTGCGATTGGAGGTCGAGGAGCGGAACTTTCATTCTGGCCATACTTTCGACTGCGCTTTTCGATATCGCTTGGCGCACACGGTGCAGACCCCTCTGTCGTCAGTAGTTTCGAACTGAATCCGGTTACCGCAGGCGCACATCCAGCCGGCCACACGACCCGGGTTGCCGAGGATCAGAGCGTAGTCAGGGACATCTCTCGTGACGACGGCACCGGCCGCGACGAATGCGTACGTGCCAATCGTTACTCCGCAAACCACGGTGCAGTTGGCACCAAGCGTCGCCCCTTGCCGCACGAGCGTCGGTCGCACCTCGTCCATGCGCCGGATCTCGCTCCGCGGATTATAGACATTGGTGAAGACCATCGATGGTCCACAGAAGACGTGGTCCTCGAGCGTGACGCCCTCATAGACCGAGACATTGTTCTGGATCTTCACGCCGTTGCCGATCGATACGTCCCGTCCGATGACGACGTTCTGACCGATCCGGCAATCTTTGCCGATTCGCGATCCCTTCATGACGTGCGAAACGTGCCAGATCGTTGTGCCCAATCCAATCGTGACGCCCTCGTCGATGAACGCCGACTCATGTGCGAAATAGCCGGGCTCGGTTTTCGATGGCCGGCTGATGTGCTGATCTCGGTTCAGAGCGGTCTCGCACTGCTGAAGGACGGTGAGGACGCGCAAGGCTTCGTGCCCGTCGGTACGCGGGCGCTGACGGCTGCGAATACATTCGAGAAAATGTTCGCATTCCGCTCGAAGCGGCTCAGCCTTCTCCACCGGTACCGGATCAGCGGCTCCATGCGTCGGGACCGGCACCTGATCCTTCCAGTCGATCACGTGAGGATAGACAACGAGCTTGCGGTCGGACTGTACGTCGTCGAACACCGCCATCTTGCGATCGCCGACCACGATCAGCTTCTGCTCTTTGAATGGATGCAGCCAGGACACGAAGATGTGCGCCTTCACACCGCTCGGAAATGACAGGAGCGACACCGTGACGTCGGCGATTTTTTGATGCAAGTAATTGCCACCTTGGGCCCGCACGTCTTCCGGCATCTCGCCGAGCAAGCCCAGAATGACCGACACATCGTGAGGCGCAAATGACCACAGAATGTTCTCTTCCCGACGAATCCGGCCAAGATTCAGTCGATTCGAATAGATGTACTGGATTCGCCCCAGCTCGCCCGACCGGATCATTTCGCGCAGCCGCAACACGGCGGGGTGATACCACAGCAGGTGCCCGATCATCAGCACACGGCCACGTCGCTCGGCGAGCTCCACGAGCTCGCGACCTTCCGCAATGTTCAGGCACAGAGGTTTTTCGACAAGGACGTCCTTACCCGCTTCGAGCGCCTGACGCACGAGCGCCGCATGAGTATCCGCGGGTGTCGCAATGACGACGCCGTCCACCTCGCGATCGACCAGAACCTCGTCTACGCTAT
Source organism: Vicinamibacterales bacterium (assembly GCA_035259385.1). Lineage (GTDB taxonomy): Bacteria > Acidobacteriota > Vicinamibacteria > Vicinamibacterales > CAVVIG01 > QHWK01. Next base: position 7,772 of record DATFWL010000175.1, read on the forward strand.
CGGTACACCGAACATCCGGATATTGCTGAGAGATCGCCGCACGACTCGACGGGCTGGGATCGCACACCCACCGCAAGACGCCGAGCTCTTTGAAGTTCCGGACGTGGTTCCGGCCCCAGTAACCTGCTCCGATACACCCGATGCGCAGCGGAGTCATGCACTTGACTCCAACGGCGGCTGATCCATCGAGACGTTGGTCGGTCACGAGCCGGCTCGCCTTGAGAACTCGCCCGAAGCGCGCGGCCGGACGAGCACCGACTGCAGGAGACAGACGGGTGTGCGCAGGAGAATGCCGATATCGCCCATCAATGTCCGCGAACGAATGTACTGAAGATCCTGCTCGAGCTTGTTCGGAAGGATGGCGCGGACATAGTGTTCGGTCGGATCCCCATCAGGAGGCAACTGCGCTGCTTCGTCGAGGTGGGCGAGTTGCGTCGGTCCGGTCAGTCCAGGCGGTACGTCGAGCACGGCGCGCTGTTCGGCGTTATACCGGCTTACGATCGACGGCGACTCTGGCCGCGGACCCACCAGACTCATTTCGCCGCGGACGACGTTCAGAAGTTGCGGGAGTTCGTCGATCCGCAGCGGACGCAGAATGCGACCGACACGGGTCACTCGGCTGTCGACGTCGCCGGTGACGGGTGATCCCTTGTCGGCGTCCACACGCATTGAGCGAAGCTTGTACAGTGTGAACGGACGACCTCGGCGGCCGATCCTGAGTTGTGTGAAGAGCACGGGCCCCGGGGAATCGAGCTTGATTGCGATGGCGATGATTATCACGATCGGAAGCGACACGAGCAGGCCGAAGACGGCCCCGCACAGGTCGAGAGTGCGCCTGCTCGTCAACGGCGTGACTCGCGCAACGTCGCTCGGACGGCATCGATGACGCAATCGACGTCGGCATCCGTCATCGCCGGATAGATCGGCAGCGAGATGGCGCGGGCGTAGGCAGCTTCGGCCATCGGAAATTGACCCTGGCGATAGCCGCAGACGCGCTGATACACGGGCTGGAGGTGAAGCGGGATGAAGTGCACCGAGGTCGCCACACCCCGCTGACGCAGGCGCTCGATGACGTCATTCCGGTCGATGCGCAGCGCCGGGGGGTTGACCTCGAGGATGTACAGATGCCAGGCGTGCATACCCAGCCCGACATCACGTGGAACGAAGCACGTTTCGAGCTCACCGAACGCCTCGCCGTAACGGGACGCGATCTGTTCGCGACGGCGCTGGAACTCCGCCATTCGCTGCAGCTGGTGGAGTCCCAGCGCCGCCGCGACGTCGGTCATGTTGTACTTGAAGCCGAAATCGGTGACCTCGTAGTACCATCGCCCCTGAGCCGCGTATCGATTCCAGGCGTCGCCACTCAGGCCGTGCAGACTCATGGACTTGACGCGCGCGGCATGGTCGTCCCGATTCGTCGTCACCATGCCGCCTTCGCCCGTTGTGATCGTCTTCGTGGCGTAGAAGCTGAACGCCGTCAGGTCACCGATCGTCCCGATCGGTCGCCCTTTGTAGGTGGCCGGCAGGGCATGCGCGGCATCCTCGACGACGGCGAGGCCCCGCGTTCGTGCCAGCTCGAGAATCGGCTCCATGTCGCAGACCTGGCCGGCGATGTGAACGGGAATGATCGCCTTGGTTCGGCTGCTGAGGTGGCGTTCGATCGTAGTCACGTCGATGTTCAGCGTGTCCGCGCGGCAGTCGGCCAGCACCGGCCGCGCGCCGAGGTATGTCACGATCTCGCCGGTCGCGGTAAAGGTATACGTCGGGACGATGACCTCGTCGCCGGCGGTGACCCCGACGGCCTCGAGGGCGAGATGTAACGCAGCCGTCGCGGAACTGACCGCGAGGGCGTGACGCGCCCCGATAGCGGCCGCGAATTCGCGTTGAAACCGCGCGACCTTTGGCCCTGTCGTCAACCACCCTGAGCGCAGGGTGTCAACGACTTCGGCGATCTCTTCCTCGCCGATGGACGGCCGATGGAACGGGACCATCCCTTTAGACTGATGCCGTTCGTGCTCAGACATGAATCCAGACCCCCGTGAGCGTGCTTGAGGCTTCCGGCGCCTGTTGACGCTACGCGACACAAACAAGCTTGCCAATATGCTT
>DATFWL010000176.1:0-13824 GCA_035259385.1 Vicinamibacterales bacterium
CAGAGCGCGGACTTCAAGCCGACGAATCAGCAACTGGCTGTGCAGAAGGATCTCGAGGCCAAGCTCAAGGCGCTTCAGGGCCAGATTGGCGACGTGCTCAGCAAGGATGTGACGACGTTTAACGAAAGGATAAAAGGAACGGGCCTGCCAGGCATCGCCGCGCCGACACGGCGGCCGGTCAGTCAGTAGCGCGTAGCGTTCGCAATACATCTCACCACGATGGAGGCTTCTATGAGCCCCAAGAAGGATGCGCAGAAGTCCGCCAAGAGCCCCACCGCGATCAGCAAGAAGGTCACGGGATTCACCGAGGAGGAGCGAGGCGCGATGAAGGCTCGCGCCCAGGAGCTGAAAGCGGCGCGCGTGAACAAGGACGAGGCGGAAGGGGAAAGCGCCGCGCTTGCGGCGATCGCTGCGATGAAGGAACCGGATCGCACCATGGCGAAGCGGCTCCACGCGATCATCAAAGCCATCGCACCAGCCCTCTCGTCGAAAACCTGGTACGGGATGCCCGCGTATGCCAAGGACGGCCACGTCGTCTGCTTCTTCCAAAGCGCGCAGAAGTTCAAGACCAGGTACGCGACGTTCGGCTTCAGCGACAAGGCGAATCTCGACGAAGGCTCGTTGTGGCCCGTCGCCTTCGCGCTGAAGAAGTTGACGGCCACCGAAGAGGCAAGGATCAGCGCGCTTGTGAAGAAGGCGGTGTAGAGGCGCGGCCGCCTTTTGGACTGCTCAGTCCGCGGCACGGCTGAGTCCCGTCAACCGTGCCTCAGCTTCAGGACCAGCACGGCGCCCGACAGCACCAGCGTCACGAAGTCCCAGATGACGAGGGGCCACGAGACGATCAGCAGGCCATAGATCAGCCAGAGGCCGACGCCGGCGCAGAAGAGCACGTACATGCCGAGGCTGATGTCGCGCGCGCTTCGCTCCCTGAACGTCTTCGCGACCTGCGGTACGAACGCGATCGTGGCCAGGAACCCGGCGGCGTAGCCGACGACGTCGTGGAAGTGGGACATTGATTAGAGCGCCTCGATGCGGGCCTTGATCTCGCGAAGATTCCGGTCGAGATTCCCCTTGACCTTGTGCTCGACGATCGCTCGGCGCAGGGCGGCCATGGGCCCGCGCAGCGCGCTCGCGCGCGAGCGGTTCACGTACACCAGGTAGAACGCCCGCGGGTCGCCGACGAGGTCGCTCGCGATCACCATCGAGAGGGAGCTGTCGATGTAGCGGCTCGAATAGACGTCGCGGCTCGTCGCGAGCGACTGGTGCGGGCCCGATGGGACAATCGTCACGTGCGTCACCGAAATGAACGGGGCGATGCCGGGTTTCTCCTTCGTCCAGTAGAGAAAGTCTTCGGCGCCTTCGAGAGAGTTCGACCAGAAGCACATGAGGTGCGCCGACAGGCCGGGCTTCAGCGCATCGAGATAGCGCGACCTTCTGATCAGCTCCTCGCCGGCCACCACGGGCAGCACGGGCGTCGGGCTGTCGTCGTACTGAGTGATGCGTCCCGGCGCGCCCGAGACGTACGCCCGCACATGCTCGAGAACCATCTGCTTGAAGAGCGCCGACGCACGGGCGTCCGCGTCGGGCCGCTTCCAGTCGACGCTCGCGGCAATCCGCCGAATCTCGCTCGCCGGCAGCCGGATGTCACAGTCGGCGACCTTGCAGCCGCGCAGGTCGAAATCGTCTCGGCCGGTCGTCAGCGGGTCGAGATCCGAGCTGCTCGGCGGATCGCTGAAGCGGCCGATCTCGGGCACGGCCTCGCTTTTCTTGAACCTGACGATGTCACGGTACGAGGCGACGAGCCGTTCGCGCGATCCCTGAACGCGGACGGCGCCGACCACGCCGAATTCCTCGGGCGCCGAGGGCGGCAGGATGTGCTTGACGATCTTTCCGCGTTCGAGATCGACGAGGTCGCCTGGTGAGAAACGCAGGTCGCGCGTGAGAACGGCGTAGAGGTCCGGCCGGAACGTCGACGGTTGGCTGTCCGCCGCGAGCATCGCGACAGCCGCGACGGTCAGGATGGGGACCATGGCGCTCCTCATTCAACCTCCTGAATCCGGCACCGCGGTGCCGACGGGCGGTCTGGCGGCCAGCAGCGGGTTCGCGCGCGCGGTGGCCTTCGCGATTCCGATCGTAATCCCGGCCGCGGTCAGGCTCCGAAGCGTCTTGATGAGCGAGAGCGTGAACCCGATCGCCGCAGGCATGCCGAGCCACGTGAACAGCACCGCGAATCCCATCTCGGTCGCACCCACGAACTCGACGAGCGTGAAAGCCCGGCTCATGACCTCGGCCAGGAGGGCCGACGAGACAGGCACGACGACACCCATCGATCGGATCGCCCAGTAGACTTCGCACACCAGCAGGACCTGCGCCGAGATTTCGAGCAGCGCGACAGGTGCGAGCGCGGCGGGCCGTTGCATCAGCGCGCCGATCGCCCGCTCCATCTCTCGCACCTTGAGCGGATCGACACGGAGCCAGCGTCCGACGATTGGCAGCCTCGCGGCCACGCGGACGCACGCTCCGAGCAGGCGCACCCGCGAGACCACGATGCCGACGACCGCGCTCAGATACACGAGCGAAGACCACAGAAGCACGTGAGCGAGAACGACGACGGGGCCCTTGAGGGCGGCCGTCCACAGCACGATTCCGGCGACGGTGGCATTGACGGCGGACGACGTGGCGCTGTTGGCCAGGAGCTCGCCAACGGCCGCCGAATAACCGGTCACACCTTGCCCACCCCGATTCGCGAGCAGCCACGCGCGCGTGGGCTCTGCCGCCAGCGACCCCGTGCGCGTCAACGCGCCGGCAGCCTCGCCGAGCAGGCGAAGGCGCAGCAGCTCCGCCACCGGCGGACGGCAATCCGCGGGCAGCCAGCGCCTGAGCGCCAGCGTGCGCACGAGCTCGTGTGCGACAAAAATTGCGACGATGACGGGAAAGTTCCAGCCAAGCGCCACGAGCAGCGAAACGATGCGAGCCCGACCCAGGCTCACGAAGAGGGCCACGAGCAGAACGCATCCGGCCAGGAGACCGGCGGCGCGAATGGGTCGCTCCATGTGTCGGGAATCTCCCTCACCACAAGATGCAGTAGTCGTGTCATCACAGCGCGACGCTTGCGTGACGCCGGTTTAACTTCTGCATCGAACGACGCATCAGTTGACAGTGATCGGGACCGACGGCACGATTAGGTGGAACGTGGCCGGCAGCATCGCGATCGTCCCGGCTCGCGGCGGATCCAAGTCGATCCCGCGCAAGAACATCCGGCCGCTCGGCGGCGTGCCGCTCCTTGCCTACAGCATCGAGGCGGGGCTGAGGGCGCGGCTGGTCGACCGCGTCATCGTGTCGACCGACGATGAGGAAATCGCCGACGTCGCGCGCGCGTGGGGCGCGGACGTCCCGTTTCTGAGGCCGGCGGCGCTCGCCACCGATCACACACCGGATCTGCCCGTCTTCGAGCACGCGCTCGCGTGGCTGGAGGCGAATGGGGGCGGCGTTCCGGAGATCGTCGTCCACCTCCGTCCGACTTCCCCGCTGCGGCCGCCGGACTGTGTCGATGCGGCGATCGAGCTGCTGCGCCGTGACGACACCGTCGACTCCTTACGAGCCGTGATGCCGGCCACACAGAATCCCTACACGATGTGGCGCCTGCAGGCCGACGGCATCATGACGCCGCTGCTCACCGGCGAGACGACGGAGGCTTACAACCGAACGCCGCAAGAGCTGCCGCAGGCATACAGGCACACGGGCCACGTCGATGCCGTCCGCACCAGAGTGCTCCGGGAGCAGGCCTCGATGAGCGGCAGCCGGATCCGGTCCCTCCTCGTCGACCCGGCCTACGCGTGCGACCTCGGCACGGAGGCGGACTGGGAGCGCACGGAGTGGGCGCTCGACCACTTCGATCGACCCGTCGTGCGACCGCGGGCTCACCGGCGTCCGTTCCCGGACGCGGCGCGCCTCGTCGTGTTCGATTTCGACGGCGTCATGACCGACAACCGGGTGTGGGTCGGCGAGCACGGGCACGAGCAGGTGGCCTGCAACCGCAGCGACGGCCTCGGCCTCGCGATGCTGCGCAAGCTCGGGCTCGATCTCTTCGTGCTGTCCACGGAAACGAACCCCGTCGTCGGGGCGCGCTGCCGCAAACTGGCGCTGCCGTACGAGCAGGGCGTCGCGGACAAGCCCGCCCGCCTCCGCAGCCTGCTGCGCGAGCGCGGCATTTCAGAGTCGGACGTGATTTACGTCGGCAACGACGTCAACGATCTCGACTGCATGCGCCTCGTCGGCTGCGGTGTCGCGGTCGCCGACGCGCACCCGGACGTGCTGCGCGCCGCGGATCTCACGCTGACATGTGCGGGCGGCCATGGCGCGGTCCGCGAACTCTGCGATCGCCTCGTCTCCCGCGCGCGCCCGACGCCGACCTCCTCTTCCGCGCGTTAGACCAACGTTGCACGTGCGTTGCGCTGCGGTGACATCGCACCTGTATGTTGTGTCTTGCCAATATGAAGGCGCTACGCGCGTTGTTCATCTGCGGCTCGATCAACCAGACGACGCAGATGCACAAGGTCGCGCAACAGCTGGTCGAGTGCGACTGCTTCTTTACCACCTACTACGACGATGGCTACCCCGAGACGCTGAAGCGGCTGCGGCTGGCCGAGTCGTCGCCCCTGGGCTACAAGCTGTCGGCGCGGACCCTCGCCTACCTCCAGCGTCATAACCTGGCCATCGATCAGGGGGGGCTCGACGGTCCCTACGACCTCGTGGTGACGTGCTCGGATCTGCTCATGCCCGGAAATATCCGCCGTTATCCGATCGTCCTCGTCCAGGAAGGGATGACCGACCCCGAGGGACTCTTCTATCGCATCTGGAGGCGGTACCGCTGGTTCCCCCGGTGGCTCGCCGGAACGGCCGTCTCCGGCTTGAGCAACGAGTACACGATGTTCTGCGTCGCGAGCGAGGGATACAAGCGACAGTTCGTCTCGAAGGGGGCGAACCCCGACAAGATCGTCGTGACGGGGATTCCGAACTTCGACGACTGCCGGCAGTTTCTCGACAACACGTTTCCCCTCCGGGACTACGTGCTCGTGTGCACGTCGGACATTCGCGAAACGTTTGGACGCGAGGACCGCAAGGCGCTCATCCGGAAGGCCCTTCGAATCGCGAGCGGCCGGAAGCTGATCTTCAAGCTGCACCCGAACGAGCGGGCCGGCCGCGCTACGCGTGAAATCAAGCGCCACGCTCCCGGCGCTGACATCTATGTGACCGGCCCGACAGAGGAGATGATCGCCAACTGCGCGGTTCTGATCACGCGGTTCTCGTCTACGGCGTACGTCGGCCTCGCGCTCGGCAAAGAGGTGTATTCCGACTTCGACCTCGAGGATCTCCGTCAGAAGATGCCGATCCAGACCGGCGCGGCGGCGCAGGCGATTGCCGCGGTCTGCCGCCGGGTGATGCGCGGAGCCGAGCAGACCGCCGAGCAGCCTGTCCCGGCCGGCGGAGGCGACGTCCCCGATCTCCGCCAACCCGCCGCCGTTCACGAGCTCGCGCTATGAGAATCGTGGTGGTCGTTCAGGCGCGCACGGCGTCGACCCGCCTGCCGGGGAAAGTGCTGATGCCACTCGCGCAGCGCCCGTTGCTCCGCCGCATGCTCGAGCGCGTGCTCGCTGCCCGCACACCGTCCGACGTCGTCGTGGCAACCACGGTCGATCGCGACGACGATGCGATCGTGGACGTTGCCAGGGCGGCGGGCGTCGCCTGCGTACGTGGCCACCCCACGGATCTCCTGGATCGACATTACGCGGCCGCCGTCGCGCGCCGGGCCGACGTTGCGGTCAAGATCCCGTCAGACTGCCCGCTGATCGATCCCGGCGTGATCGATCGCGTCATCGGGGACTACGAAACGCACGCCGACCGGGTCGATTTCGTGAGCAACCTGCATCCGGCGACGTATCCCGACGGCAACGACGTCGAAGTCATGCCGCTCGGCGTTCTCGAGACGGCGTGGCGCGAGGCGGCTGCCCCGCACGAGCGCGAGCACACCACGCCGTTCATCTGGGAGCGGCCCGACCGTTTTCGCATGCACAACGTCGCGTGGGAATCGGGGCTCGACTACTCGTCGACGCATCGCTGGACGATCGACTACGCGGAGGACTACCGGTTCCTCGCCGCGGTCTACGAGGCGCTCTGGACCGAAGCGCGGCCGATCTTCTCGTTGACCGACGTCCTGTCGCTGCTCGATGCGCGCCCCGACATCGCCGCCCTGAACGCCTGCCACGCGGGGAAGGGCTGGTACCGCGATCATCTCGCCGCCGCGGCCGTTCCGGCCGGCGGAGGCATACGCGCATGACATCCGATCTGCACGCCGCCCTGTCCGGCCGCGCCGTTCGCGTGCGGGAGCGCATCATCCGCATGTCGGCGGGCGGCGGCTGCTTCATCGGCGCCTCGCTCTCCTGCGCGGATCTGATCGTGTTTCTCTACGCATCGGTCCTGAACGTTGCACCAGGGACGAGAACGAGCAGGGATCGCGACTACCTGTTCCTGTCGAAAGGGCACGACGTGCCGGCGCTCTACGGCACGCTCGTCGAGTTCGGCTTCATCGACGAGAAGCGTCTGGACCACCATCTGGCGCCTCACGACTCGATTTACTGGCATCCGAACCGCGGGGTGCCCGGCGTCGAATTTCATTCCGGCTCGCTCGGTCACCTCCCGGCCGTGGCGGTGGGTGTCGCGATGGACATTCAGATGTCCGGAGGCTCGAACCGCGTCTTCGTCATCATCGGCGACGGCGAGCTGAACGAAGGGTCAGTGTGGGAGGCGGCGCTGGTGGCGGCGGCGCGGCGGCTCGACAACCTGGTGTTCATCGTCGATCGCAACGGGTTCCAGGCCAACGTGCGGACTGAAGATCTCGTGCCGCTCGAGCCGATCGAAGCCAAGTTCGCCGCGTTCGGCTGGGCCACCGCTCGCATCGACGGCCACGATTTCGAGGCGATGGAGCGACGCTTCAGTTGTGTGCCGATCGAGCGGGGCAAGCCGTCGGTCGTCGTCGCCGATACCGTGCGGGGCAAGGGCCTCCCGAGCATCGAGCATCGCGCCGATCGGTGGTTCGTCGCGTTCACGAGCGATGAAGTCACCGCGTTGATCGACGAGCTGCACGGCGGCGCCGAGACGGTCCTGGCGTCGCACACGCGGATGGTCCGGTGACGTACGAAGAGCGGCTGACCGAGATCGCGGAGAGCAACGCGGACGTCGTCGTGATGACCGCCGAGAACCGGGCGGCCATTCGGAACCTGCCCGGCCGGCTCGGATCGCGATTCATCGACGTCGGGATCGCCGAGCAGACGCTCGTCGGGGCCGCCGCCGGCCTCGCGTTGCGCGGCCGAGTGCCGGTCGTCCACGCGCTGGCCACGTTCCTGACGATGCGCGCGTTCGAGTTCATTCGCACCGACGTCGGCGTCGCGCGGCTTCCGGTCAAGCTGGTCGGTGCGCTGGCTGGCTTCCTCTCGGAAGCCAACGGCCCGACCCATCAGGCCCTCGAGGATCTTTCGCTGATGCGCGGGATCCCCGGCATGAACGTCTGCTGTCCCGCGGACGAGGACGAGATGACCGAAGCGCTCGCGAGGGTTGTCGACGATGACGCGCCGTGGTACGTCCGCTACAACGCTCGGAAGCCGGCCTTCCGGCACCGGACGGCGTTCGCGCCCGGCGTCGCCGAGGTCGTCACGGAGGGGACCGACGTCGCGCTGCTGACGTACGGCTGCCTGACGCGCGAATGCTACGACGCGGCGAGGCGTCTGGCCGACGCCGGCATCGGCACGCGGCTCGTGAACATGCGGACGCTCAAGCCGGTCGACGAGGGGGCCATCCTCCGCGCGGCGCGCGAGACGAGCGTGATCGTCACGGTCGAGGATCACTTCGCGATCGGCGGGCTCGCGACGATTGTGGCCGAGGTGGCGGCGGCACACGCGGTCGCCGTTCGATTGCACCCGATCGCGCTGCCCGGCCGCTGGTTCACTCCCGCGCTGCTCGCGGACGTGCTCGAGTGCGAGGGGTTTTCGGGGGAGCAGCTGGCCCGACGCGTCGCCGCGGCCCTTGCGGCGCGCCACGAATCACGAGGTCATGTCCATGTCTGACGTTGCCCAGATCGAACGTTCGCTGCCTCCAACGACTCGATCCGACGAATGGTACGCCCGCGCGACGGGGCTCATCCCCGGCTACACACAGACGCTCGCCAAGGGCCCCGGACAGTACGTGGCGGGTGTCGCGCCGAAGTACTTGCAGCGCGGCAAGGGCTCGCACGTGTGGGATGTCGACGGCAGCGAATTCATCGACTTCAGCATGGCGATCGGTCCGCTGTCGCTCGGCTACGCCTACCCGGCCGTCGACCGGGCGATTCGCGAACAGCTCGAGGACGGGATCACCTTCTCGATGATGCATCCGCTCGAGGTGGAGGTGGCCGAGCTCGTCCGCGATGCTGTTCCGAACGCGGAAATGGTCCGCTACAGCAAGACGGGCGCTGACGTGACGTCGGCCGCCGTGAGGCTGGCGCGCGCGTTCACCGGACGCTCGAAGGTGATCTGTTGCGGGTATCACGGCTGGCACGACTGGTACATCTCGGTCACGAATCGCGCGCTGGGCGTCCCCAAGCCGGTCCAGGACCTGACAGCCACGTTCGACTACAACGACCTCCAATCGGCGGCCGCACTGCTCGACGACGATACGGCGTGCGCGATCCTCGAGCCGATGATCTTCGACGAGCCGCGCGACGGATTTCTGGACGAGCTGCAGGCGGCCTGCCGGAAGAACGGCACGCTGCTCGTCTTCGACGAGATGTGGACCGGCTTCCGCTTCGCGCTCGGCGGCGCCCAGGAACGCTTCGGCGTGCGCGCCGATCTCATGTGCTACTCGAAGGCGATCGCCAACGGGATGCCGCTGGCCGTCCTCGCCGGACGAACCGACGTCATGCGCCTCTGCGAAAAGGACGTCTTCTTCTTCACGACCTTCGGCGGCGAGGCGCTGTCGCTGGCGGCGGCGAAGGCGACGATCCGGGAGCTCAGGGACCGCCGCGTGCCCGCGTATCTCGAGCGCCTGGGGTGCGTGCTCCGCGACGGCTACAACGCGCTCGCGCGCGATCTCGACATGCCCTACACGCGCGCCATCGGCGCCGGGTGCCGGTCGCTCGTGACCTTCGACGCGAACGCCGGCGATCCGCTCGAGGCGAAGTCGCTGGTGCAGCAGGAGCTGTTCGCGCGCGGCATTCTCTGGAGCGGGTTCCACAACATCAGCTTCTCGCACACCGACGAGGACGTCGCGCACGCGCTGGCGGCCTACCGCGAGGCGTTGATCGTCCTGAAGCAGGCCGTCGACGCCGGCTCCGTCCGCCAGGCGCTGCGCGGATTGCCAGTCGAGCCCGTCTTCCGGCGCACGTCGAGCGTCGCCACGAGGTGAGCGTGTCCGCGTTCTCGCTTGACGGCAAGGTTGCGGTCGTCACGGGCGGGCTGGGTCTGCTGGGGCGGCAGCACGGCTTCGCGCTCGCGGAAGCCGGCGCACACGTCGCGGTGGCCGACCTGGATCGCGACGCCGCGAGCGAGTTCGCCTGCGAGCTGACGAAGCGCTTCGGCCGGCGCGCGTGCGGCTGCCACGTCGACATTCCCGACGCGAACTCAGTGTCGGCGCTGTGTGACGAAGTGGAGCAGACGCTCGGCCCGATCGACGTGCTCGTCAACAACGCCGCCATCGACGACAAAGCCGTGCCCGGCGCCGGCGACGAGACGTCCGCGTTCGAGCGGTATCCGCTCGACCGGTGGAAGGCGATGCTCGACACGAACGTCACCGGTACGTTCCTGTGCTGTCAGATCATCGGCCGCGGCATGGCGGAACGGGCGGCGGGCAGCATCATCAACATCGCGTCCACCTACGGCATCGTCGCGCCGGACCAGGCGCTCTACCGGGATGCCGACGGCCCCCAGTCGTTTTTCAAGGGACCGGCGTACCCGACGACCAAGGGCGCCGTGATCGCGTTGACGCGATTCCTCGCGGCCTACTGGGGCCACCGCGGTGTGCGCGTGAACACGCTGTCGCCGGGGGGCGTCAAGAACGGGCACGATCCGGGATTCGTCGCGCGGTACTGCGCGCGGACGCCGCTCGGCCGCATGGCGAGACCGACAGATTACCGGGGCGCCCTCGTCTTCCTGGCGTCGGATGCCTCGTCTTACATGACCGGCGCAAATCTGGTGGTCGACGGCGGCTGGACGGCATGGTGAACGCCCTCCACGACCTGTTCGCGCACATGCCGATGGTCGAGCGTCTGTCGCTTGCCGCGATCGGCGGGAGCGCGGTGCTGCTCGCGCTCCTCGAGCGGATCATTCCATACAGCAGGGGTCAGAAGTTCCTGCGCGAAGGGTTTTTCGACGATTTCGCGCTCTATACCATCGCGCAGAGCTACATCCTGAGCATCGTCATCTTCTCGGTCATCATCGCGCGGCTCGATGCCGTCGGCGGGTTTTCGCGGCTCCAGCTGCTCGCGCACTGGCCGGTGTGGCTTCAGGTGACGGTCTTCCTCGTCAGCCACGACTTCTATATCTACTGGATGCACCGCTGGCAGCACCGGAATCGGTACCTGTGGCGCCTCCACGAGGCGCATCACTCGCCAAAGTCGGTCGACTGGCTGTCCGGATCCCGATCGCACTGCCTGGAAATCCTGATCAACCAGACCGTCGAGTTCGCGCCAATCGTGCTGCTCGGAGCGTCGCCGGAGGTGCTGCCGCTCAAGGGCGCGATCAGCGCGGTGTGGGGCATGTACATCCACGCCAACCTGAACGTTCAGACCGGCCGGATGCAGTGGATCATCAACGGGCCCGAAATGCATCGCTGGCACCACGCGATTGGCAAGGGCATGGGCTCGAATTTTTCGACGAAGCTGGCCGTCTGGGACTGGATGTTCGGGACCGCCTACCTGCCCGCCAGTCAGAGGGCGGCGGACTATGGCATCCGGAGCTGGTTCCCGAACCACTACGTCGCACAGACGCTCTATGCGTTCCGTCCGTTTCACTGGCGCTCCCGATCGCGCGTCGCTTCGGACCGCGCCTTCCGCAACGCCCCCGAGCCGCCGCGCAGCAGCAGCGCCACGGCGCCCAGTGCCGTCCCCCATCCGTAGACGATTGCCCGCTCCACGATCGCCAGCGCGGCAGCCGATGACGCCGGTAGACCGAGCCAGATGAACGCGGCGACGAGCGCGCCGTCGACAACGCCGATGCCGGCGGGGACGGGCACGAGGCCGCTTCCCAGACGCAGCAGAGAGACCGCCGCAGCCTGGCCCGGAACGAACCGGACGCCGAAAGCCCTGCCCACGAGCATGAGGCGCGTGATATCGAGCAGCCAGATCAGCAGCGAGCATCCGACGGCTGCGACAAGCGAAACGCCCATCGAGCGGCCTATCAGCGTGGGGTGCCACTGGGCGATCCGCGGTCCGAAGCGGCGATAGAGAGGCGGCGCGGCGACGGCCGCGGCGAGCGCGAGCAGCGCGAGGATGGTCCAGCGCGGCAACGCTGGTTTCAATACCGGCGCCGCGAGCACACCGAGCATGAGCAATCCGGGCACGTCGGTCATGCGGTCGTACACGACCGACGCCGCGATGGCCTTCACCGGCGGGATGCCGCCCGGCCGTCGGATCAGCGCCGCGCGGCACGCGTCGCCCCCAAGCGTGCGCGTGGGCGTGATGTTGCACACACAGACGCCCGCCGAGTACGCAAGGAGCGCGTCCCAGAGGCTGGCGCCGCTCCCCAGGCTGCGCAGCAGCAGCCGCCAGCGAAAGGACATGAGGACGAGCGACACCGTATCGACGGCGACCGCGGCTCCGACGAACCCGATGTTCGCGTGACCCAGAACGGCCATCGTCGACGCGATCGCGGACCAGATTCCAGTCACGTCGGAGACAGTGTAGTGGACGGTCGGATCGACGTTTTCCGGTTCGTCCAAGCGCGGCGCAACGTTCGTGTATCGGCGTCTGAGACAACCCGGTCACACAGGTTTTGCGTCCTTGGTGCGCCGTGCTCACACGATCGTCAAACCGGCCCTATATGTTGTCTTCGCACTGACGCAGTACCCCAGCGGTGTGGATCGGTCGCTCGGAGCGCGGTCGACGCCGCTCCCGCCTCGAACAGGACACAGGCGCCCCGGTGTGGTGCGCCGCGCGGCCGGCACCCCAGGCTGGCCCGAGCTGGATGACGCGCATGACCAAATGGCGTTCGGAGATCGATCTCTATTCGCGTGAGTCTGGCGTGTCGTGTCCGCCAGACATCCGTGCGGCCGTGTCGCTGCACGGTCACTCGGAGTGCTCGCGTGAAACCCTGGAGTTCATCCCGCGAATCGCGCGGCAGATTCCAGTGGTGTCCCGCTACTTCGAGCGAAGTCTCACGGACTATCACAACGAACACGGCCGACCGCTCGACTTCGGCGAGTGGTACTGGCGTCCGCCGGTGACGCCGGCGGCCATGATCGAGTCCGAACGGATGCAGCTGGAGCAGCGGCTGGACCTGCCGGGACTGGTGTCGCTCACCGATCACGACACGGTCGAGGGGCCGCGAACGCTCCGGGCGAACGGCCGGTCCGACGTGCTGCTGTCGGTCGAATGGTCCGTGCCCTATGAAGGCTGTCTGTTCCATCTCGGCGTGCACGGCATCTCACCCGCGTCGATCGACGGGATGATGGACGGCTTCGCGGCGTACACGGCCGGCCCTCCGACGGGTTCGCCTCGCCGGCTTCGCGAGCTGCTCGACGCGCTCAGCGAGTGCCCCGAGACGGTCATCGTCCTCAATCATCCCTGCTGGGATCTCGCCAAGGTCGGTCAACTCCGGCACGACTCGACGCTGCTCGCGTTTCTGCGCGCCTACCAGGATCGGATCGACGCCCTCGAGCTGAACGGCTACCGCGACTGGGCCGAGAACCGCCTGGTGCTCCCGATCGCAAAAGGCTTTGCCCTTCCGGTCGTCGCCGGCGGCGATCGCCACGGCCTCTTCCCGAACACGATCGTCAACCTGACACGCGCACGCGACTGGGCGGGGTTCGCGCACGAACTGCGCGTCGAACGGTTCAGCCGCTGCGTCGTGTTCCCCGAGTACATGGATCCGTTCGTCGGACGCATCTTCGAATCCGCCGCCGACATCCTCCGTCCGCACCATCAGCATCACCGCGGACAGACGACGTGGTCGGAGCGCGTGTTCATCACGATGAACGGCCACGAGCGCTCCGTGGCCTCGATGTGGGAGCGCGAGCCGCTGTGGCTGCGGCTGACCGTTGCGATCACCCGCCTCATCGGCTCGAGACACCTGAAGACGCTCTTCGAGGTGACGCGCGCGGACGGACTCGAAACGCTCGAGGGCGATTGCCGGTTGGAGACCCTGTTCGGCCGCGTCTCTGCGCCTGCGCCGGACTCGCTGGCCGCCTAGGCGTGCCGATGGGGACCGGAACCACGTTCAATCTGGAGGGCTGGCGATGCGAACGCTGACGTTTGGGGACCGAGTGATTGGCGAAGGCCAACCGACGTACGTCGTGGCGGAGATCGGCATCAATCACAACGGATCGCTCGATCTCGCGAAACGCCTCATCGACGCGGCGGCCGACGCCAGGTGCGACGCGGTGAAATTCCAGAAGCGCACGCCGGAATTGTGCGTGCCCGCGCACGAGCGCGATCAGATACGGCAGACGCCCTGGGGCACGATGAGCTATCTCGACTACCGTCTCCGGATGGAATTCGGCGTCGACGACTACGCGCAGCTCGTCAAGCACTGCGAGAGCCGCTCGATCGCCTGGTTCACGTCGTGCTGGGACGAATCGGCG
>DATFWL010000177.1:0-20297 GCA_035259385.1 Vicinamibacterales bacterium
ACCAGCAGCGGGCGCCGTACGTCGCCGACGACCACGTCGCGCAGCGACATGACCCGCGCGCCGACGCCGGCGTTCGAGAGCGGAAATTCTTTCGTGAGCTGCGCGGCGATCGCATCGAGCTCCGCTTGCGCGTGCCCCGCCGTGACTCCCGGCGCCAGCCGCGCGACCACGCGCAGAAAATGGCTACCGTGGTTGGCGAGCTGCTCCGGCGTCAGCGCGATCGGTACCCAGAGCTGGTCGTCGGGATCGGGGAACGCAAAGCCGCGCGGCATCACGCCGACGATCGCGTACGACCGGTCGTCCAGCATCAGCGTCCGGCCGACCGCCGATGGATCGCCGCCGAAGCGGTCGTTCCACAGGCTGTGGCCGAGGATCGCGACGCGCTCGCCTCCCGGTTCGTCGTCGGCGGCGGTGAACGCCCGGCCGAGCGCCGGCGCGATGCCCAGCACCTCGAAGAACTGCGACGATACCGCCTCGCCGGCGATCCGGATGGGATCGCTGGAGCCGGTGAGGTTCCAGGCGCGGAAACCGATCGCCGCCACGCCGCTGTACGACTGGCTCCGGCGGCGCCAGTCGTTGAAGTTTCCGGGCGCTGGCGTGTTTTGATCGTTCTTGTATGCGGGGATGTTGACGTCTTCCCACAGCATCATGAGTCGATCGGCGGCCGGGTAGGGAAGGGGACGAAGCAGCGCCGCTTCTACGACAGAGAACATGGCAGTGTTCGCGCCGATGCCGAGCGCGAGGGTGAGGGCGGCGACCGCCGTGAAGCCCGCGTTCCGGCGCAGCATGCGCAGCCCGTAGCGCAGGTCCTGCAGCAGGTCGTCAATCGCGACGGTCGGCGACAGCGCACGCACGTCTTCGCGAATCGCGGTCTCCCGGCCGAGCGCGCGGCGCGCCGCGTCGAGCGCATCGTCCGCGCTCAGGCCGCGCTCGCGCTGTTCCTCGGCCTCGATCTCGAGGTGCGTCCGCAGCTCGCGGTCGAGGTCATCCTCTTTCATGGCTCACCCTTTTGCCGGCGCGGTGGTCATCACGCGCGCGATGGCGGCCGCCAGCTTTTTCCAATGCGATGTCTCGGACGCGAGCTGCTTCCGGCCGGCCGGCGTCAGGCGGTAGTACTTGCACGCGCGCTTCTGCGATCCAAGCACCTCCCACCGGGAGCCGACCCACTTCTTGCGCTCGAGGCGGTGCAGCGCGGGATAGAGCGTCCCGTGTTCGAGCGTGAGGAGGTCGTCGCTCGTCTGCTGGATGTGCCTTGCGATTTGATGACCGTGCGCGGGACCGAAGAGCAGCGTCCGCAGGATCAACATGTCGAGCGTGCCCTGGAGAAGCGCTGCGCGGTCGGCGGTCTTACGGCGGAATCCCATGGTCGGCATTCTACCCTACAAGGGTAGATAGACGACCATGGAAGCCGGAAGGTTGACGTGCCAAAATGGGCGGCCGTGAAAGAGTCGCGGTGGGCGCACCTCGTGGGTCGCACGACCACCCCACCGCGTCTTCGCAGACGAGAGCGCCTGTTCCGGGTTGCGCTTGCCGCGCTCTGGACGCAACGGCGCACTGCCCTGGTCCTAGTCCCGGCCTGGCACCGTCGTGCGGTGGCATCGTGAATGGTTTCTGCGGCGGTGGATACGCCGATCACGAACCGGACGCGTGGATCAGCCGCATGGATCGGACGCCAGCGCTCGAGTCAAAGGCGCGAGACCTGGTCCGCGAGATGGCGGCGGCGAATCAGTTGTGTTGTTGGGGCTCATCCACGAGCCGGAGGTTCCCTGCGGGACCGGCGTGATCCGGCTGTGGGTCGCGCAAGCGAGGCGACATGCCTCATCGGTTCAGCTGCAGGGCGTCGCGTACGACAACCTCCCGCAGGCGCTCATCGATTTGTAGGCCAGGAATGCGAGCGCCATCAGTCCGTGCACTCCGACCGACCGGGGGCATCGTCCTCGCATATCCTCACGGTTTGAGATCCAGAACAGCCTTGCCTCGGATTGATCAGACGGCGAGCACATCGGGTTTCTCCATGGACTTCCGGCTCGGGAGCGGACCTTCTACTGGATTGACCGGTCAGGGCGTGGAAGTGCGATCGACCAATGTGCCTGGTTGTCACATCGACGGCGTCTCGCTCGTCATTGATAGGTGGGGCAGAGACCAGGGACCGCCCATGGACGAAACCCGACTGGCTTGCTCAATGCTCATCGGATGTCGGGTTCTCTCGCCGCGGCTGAGGCGCCACACATCACAGACCGCGGTCGCGTCTGGTCCTACATGTGAGTGCTGAGGAACAAGATATGGTGAAGTGGCTCATGGGCAAGTGGATTCGCGGCTTCGAGCGGGAGTGGGACTACGATGCGAGCTATCTGCGCGACGTGCTCGAGGCGAGCCCGCGGGCGGCGTGGCTCTTTTCCCGAGTCGCCGCGCTCGGACAGTTCCGACGTGACCTCCCCATCGAGGCATGGTGTGCCGCCGGCATTACGGCGGTGCACCACGAGGACTGCGGTCCATGCACGCAACTCGCCGTGACGATGGCGGAGCGCGCCGGCGTCAGTCCTCCGGTCCTTCGTGCCGTACTCGCCGAGGACCCCGATGCGATGCCGCCGGATGTCGCACTGGCGTGGAAATTCACACGCGCCACGCTCGCGCACGATGCTGCGGCCGATGATTATCGCCAGGCGATCATAGAGCGCTGGGGACGACGTGCCCTTGTGAGTCTGGCCTTTGCGATTACTGCGGCGCGACTTTATCCCACAGTCAAGTACGCCCTTGGTTACGGCAAGGCCTGCACGCGCATCGTCGTGGGCGGCACGCCGGTGATGTTCGGTCCCGGCCGGGTGCCGGCGCCGGCCGATGTGGGGGCGCGCACGGCGTGAGCTCCGCGAGCGCCCCGTCGAGTCCCGCCGCGAGCTTCGAGCCGCATAGGCGACGCCTGCTTGGATTTGGCGTACCGGATGCTCGGCTCGATCAGGGCCCAAGTCCTTTTACGCGATACCTCACCAACTGTCATCGCGAGTCAGTTCGGCGCGCGCGACGATTCACCTCCGTGTAACACGGCGGCACGGTGACGTCGTCGGCGACTAAAGGAGCTGAAGTCTCGACAGTCCGGACCTGTGGGTGCACGGAAGCGGGCAGCTCATCCCGACGCTGCTCGAGAACCATTTGGTTGACCGCATGCTTGTGTGGATGTTCCCGGTTACGGTCGACCGCGGAAAGCGGCTGTTCCAAGCCTGCGCACGAGAGCGGTAGTTACCTCGGTGTTCCTTCTAGTCGTCACGATGACCGTTCGCTACGATTCGGATTGTGACCCAACTCCTATTGCCCATCCTCCTGCTGGCAATACTGCCGTTACGAACGCGCGCGCCCAGGACGTTCAACGCCCACAACCGCTGATGAAACATCCTGCCCAAACGGGGGGGACGGCGGCGTTCGCTTGTTCGAGTAGACTCTCGGGAGCAGTCATGTTGACGTCGCCGCAGCCTCCCCAGCCGGCCGGCGCGTCGCTTTGGCCCGCAGCCCTGATCCTGTGGGGACGTGGGACGAGGTCGGCACCACACTCCCATCACTGCATTCAGGTGTACCTGGCGCTTTCCGGAACGGTGCGCGCGAGGTCCGGGTCGGGTACGCGCTGGCAGCGTTGCACGGCGGTCCTCGTCGCGCCTGACATGCGCCACGAAATCGATGCAAGCGAGGGCCCGGTCCTCATTGGATTTTTCGATCCGGAGAGTGAGCTCTCGGCATCGCTCTGGGCCTGGATGGCCGGAGGGGTCACGATCGTGGCCGACGCGGTCGCCGCCGGCTGGCGGGCCATCCTTGGCGGGCCGACCGAAATCGACAAGACACGCGTCGATCGGTGGGTCCATTCCGAGCTTCTCCGCGAGCGTCGTCCGTGGTCGCTGCACCCCGGCGTGGTCCGCGTGCTGAATTACCTGCGCAACGGCGGCCTGCAGGAGCGGCAGTGGTCGGGCGAGGTACCTCTCCCACATCGCGCGGTTGTCGCCGTCACGTTTCCTGCACGTGTTTACCGAATCGCTCGGCATTCCGCTTCGGCCGTACGTCCGCTGGCTTCGCGTTCAGCGTGCGATGGGGGCGCTCGCCGCAGGATGCGCTATCACAGAAGCGGCTCACGTCGCAGGTTTCTCGGATGCGGCGCATCTCACTCGCACTCTCCGTCGGACCCTCGGGCATACTCCCGGTGAATTGGTCCCGGCTGAGCTGTCGCCGACGCCGAGCGATGCAGGCTCTGAAAGAGAGCAGTGTCGCGGAGCGCGGACGATACGAAACTCGTCGATGCGACCAGCCCACGGTCGCTGATCGCGACTGCGTGAGAGTCACGGTCTGATCTTAGCTGGCTAACCGCAGTACCCCGAAAGCACGACGGCTCGTTCGTTCAGATTCAGGTTCAATCGAGATGCGAGGAACTCCAGCGTGATCGCTTCGTTCGGGCGTAGAAACCGCGCCGTGGCCGCGTGCGCCGCGAGACGGGCGCGCTCGAGCAACTCCGAACTGGCGGGACGACCGACGGCGAACTGCACCTGCGTCGCATCGCACACAGCAATCGGTGACGGCGATTGAGGAGCGGACTGGTTCGCGGCGCACGCGCCTGCCGCCACAACAGCGAGTGCGATCCACGCGCGTGGTGTGAGAGTCTTCATCGCATCACATTATCCAGCATCTTAAACCGGTGTTCATACTAACCGGGCTACCTTCAGGGCCATTCCGGAGTTTCGCGCGCGAATTCTCGTCATTCAGGCGCAAGAGTCGACGACGGAGAGCGGAGGTACTGCGGTCGACTCAGGCGAACCGCTTGTTCCAGGTCGTTACCTCCAGACGCACGGTTCACGTCACGTCTCCGCACTAAAAATGCGATGGGCCTGTTGCCTTACACAAGGATCAGGAATGGGGTGACGCGAGGCCCGTAACATTCCGACTGGCGCGGCTTCTGGTCGTCGAAGACGAGCGAAAACTCGCGCAGATCGTCCTGCCGGCGCCGGAGGCGGCGCTGGCCGAACATCCCGAGTCCTCAACTGGAGCGGTCTGGCGCATTCGGACTTCTCATCTCGGGCCCGCTGGTTCGCATGCAGCGCCATCGAACTGCGGCCGCATGCCTGGTGGCTCGGCGTCGACTCATCGGTCAGGGAGCGATCGCGGCAGTCCGAACCAGCGGAGCACGCTGCTCTCAAAGCGAGTCATGGCGCAGATTCGATCGCCGGCGAGGGTGAGGACGATGAGGCCGGTTCCGTGCCGGATGCCGCCGGTGGCGCCGCGAAGGTACGCTCCGAACGCCGGCTGCCCGTTCGCTCGCGTCGGCACGAGATCGTGGGATCGGCGGCGCATCAGACTGGCGAAGAAACGGGCCACCACGTCGCGCCCGTGGTATTCGAGAGGAATGGGCGGCATCGACACACTGACATCGGCGGTGAGCACGGCGACCAGCGCGTCGACGTCACCCGACTCCCATGCGCGAACGAACTTGGCGACGACGGCGCGCTCGGCGCGTGAGTCCGGAGCAGGAGGAGATTCTCGACCGTCCGTCGGCGCCAGGCGGCGCCGCAGGCCGGCGCGCGCCCGTTTCAATGCACTATTGACCGATTCGACCGTCGAGTCGAGCATGTCGGCGACTTCGTTGGCGTGGTATCCGAGTACCTCGCGCAAGACCAGGACGGCGCGCTGACGAGCGGGCAGCACCTGCAGTGCCGTCACGAAGGCCAGCGAAATGGCCTCGGTCTGTTGGTAGCGTGCCTCCGGGCCGAGCGGGAGCTTGATTGCGCTGTCGAGGAGGGCGTCGGGATACGGCTCGAGCCATACGACTTCGCCGAGCCGGGACGGCTCGGCTGGTTCAACCTCGGGCACGTTCCACTCCTTGGCCGGACGTCGGTTGGTCGAGCGGAGCGCATTGAGGCACCGGTTGGTGGCGATCCGGTAGAGCCAGGTACGGATCGAGGCGCGACCCTCAAATTTTCCGAGGCCTTGCCACGCGGCCAGCAGCGTCTCCTGCACGGCATCCTCGGCGTCCTGCAACGATCCGAGCATGCGGTAGCAGTGCGCCTGCAGCTCTTGCCGGTGCGGTTCTGTCAGCTCACGGAATGCTTCGCTGTCTCCGGTGCGCGCCCTGCTGATCAGATCAGTCGTCACTCCTCCACCCGGCCGTGACGTCTCACTCGCTCTTCTGCTCGCCCTGCAAGTATAGACACCGGTCGAGTCGCGAACTGGGCGCGCCCATTTTCTCCACGTCGTCGTGTCTGCATGAGTGAGGGTTCGGACGGCCCGAGGTCGACCGACGTCGAAAGGAAAACGGAGATGCTGCTGAAGGGCAAGGTTGCTGTGATTTACGGGGCAGGCGGGGACATTGGAGGCGTGGTCGCCCGTGCGTTCGCTCGCGAGGGCGCGACGCTCTTTCTGAGTGGACGCAACCTCGGCAAGGTCGAGGCGGTCGCGGCCGACATCACCGGCGCCGGCGGAGTCGCCGAGGCGGCGCAGGTCGATGCCCTTGACGAACAGGCGGTGGAAACGTACGTCGCCTCCGTAGCGGAGAAGGCAGGGGCCATCGACATCTCGCTCAGCGCAATCTCGATCGCGCACGCGCTGCCGAACAGGGCTCCACTTCTGGAACTCTCAGCCGAGCATTTTGCGCTTCCCATCACGACCTATACGCTGGCGAACTTCCTCACGGCGCGGAGCGCGGCGCGCCGGATGGTCGCGCGGCGATCCGGCGTCATCTTGACGATCACCGCCACGCCAAGTCGCATGGCGTTCCCGAACGTCGGTGGCAATGCGCCGGCGTTTGCCGCAGTCGTGGCGCTGAGCCGCACCCTCTCCGCCGAGCTCGCACCGCGGGGAGTCCGAGTAGTGTGCCTCATGCCGAATGCGATGCCAGAGACGGGAACGATCCGCGACAGTTTTGAGAAATTCGCGAACGCCGCAGGCATCACCCGTGCCGAGTATCTCGCGCGATTCGAGAGCACGACGCACCTTGGACGCCTGACCACGCTCGCCGAGCTCGCCAACGTGGCCGTCTTCATGGCATCAGATCGGGCCAGCGCTCTGACAGGCACGGTCGTCAACCTGAGCGGTGGAACTGTCGTCGAATGAGGAGTGTCGACGCCCAGAAAAAAAGTACTCCTGCTGGACGAACAAGAGCGCAAGGAGCTGATGATCATTTACAGCGACGATCTTGCGGCTGGCTACTGGGCTGGCAGCCTCGTGAAGCTGGCGGGTGCAGGACGAAATCGGGAAGCCTAGATGCTTTCGAGCGACATGTTTCTTTTCGACGGGCCCGTCTGCCGCGTCGTCGACACTTGACGGAAAACTGAACGCAACTTTCACGGCCGACACCGGCCGATCGCGTATCTTCTGACACCAGACGCTGCTCTGCGAGACGGACTGCATCGGCGCTTCACGATCTCCGCTCGACGCTTGCCGACACACTCGCCCAAGAAGACGATGCGGACGTAGTTGCCGTACGCTCGCGTGAGGAAACAAATGGCGGTGATTCGAATGCCCTCAGCAGCCAGGGTTCGATTCAGGTCGAATGAACGCCCTGCCGGTCCCATGATCGCCGCCGCCGGCGGTCCTTTTTCCGATGACAAACGTCATCGTCATCCAGTGACAGCGGTCTCTTGCCGATTCGCGCCAGGCGCGCGAAACTGCGTATGTGTTCGGCCAGTCCGTTCGGGTTCCCCGGCTGGGCCTCGCGCAGGCGCTGAAAGTCGAGTTGGCCCAAATGACTGAAATCCAAGCTGAACCGAGGCCGCCTTCGACAACTTGCCGTTCGCCTGCAACGAGCCCGGCTCCGAACCTGGCCAGGGCAATTGTCGTGATCGTGTTCAGCGCCTTTGTCCTCATCGCGTTCCTACGCATCCTGTTCCAGGGGTTCGGTCCGCCATCGCGCATCGTAACGAGCATCGCGTACTTGATCCCCATGCTGTGGCTTCAGCTGTACGTTTTCAGCCCATCGCAGGCGCGGTTCAAGCGACGCGCGTTGTACGCAGCCTTGTTGTGCCAGGGTGTGTTGGTCTACCTCGCCCTTCGGTTCAGCCCGGTTTGGCTCTCGCTGCCCGGCTTCCTCGCCGGCAGCGTGCTGCTGGTGTTGCCGCTGCGGGTTGCGTGGTTCCCCTTCGCCCTAATCGTCGCAGCAATGGGCGTGTACTATGGCCAGCTGACCGACGGTCCGCTCGAAATCGCATATGCCGCCGTCTCAACCACCATCACCGGCCTCGTGGTGTATGCCCTGACCAGGCTGTCCAGCCTGGTCACCGAACTGCACGACGCGCGCGCCGAACTCGCCCAGATGGCTGTGGCCCAGGAACGACTGCGGTTCGCCAGGGACCTGCACGATCTGCTCGGCTACAGCCTCTCGGCGATCACGCTCAAAAGCGAACTGACGCACCGGCTGGTGCCCGAGAACCCGGACAAGGCCAGGAACGAGCTCATCGAGATCCTCGAGATCTCCCGCAAGGCGCTCGCCGACGTTCGAGCGGTCGCCGGCGGATACCGCGAGCTCTCGCTGGACAACGAGGCCGAGTCTGCCCGTACGCTGCTGGGGGCCGCCGATGTCGACGTCACCATCGATAACAGGTACGGGGACCTGCCGACGCCCGTCAAGACCGTACTCGCCACCGTGTTGCGCGAGGGGATCACCAACGTGCTGCGGCACAGCAACGCCGAGCGCTGCGAAATCTCGCTGCGGCAGGCCGACGGTCGGGTGTGGCTGAACATCGTCAACGACGGCGTGCAGACCAACCGAGTGCAGTCCGACGGCGGCTCCGGCATTCGAAACTTGTCGGCGCGCATCGCGGCCCTCCATGGCCAGCTCGTCGCAGGAATCGAGGCAGATGGCAGGTACGGGCTGCACGCATGGGCGCCCACCGAAAACGTCAAGGCCGGACAGGAGCCTGAACGTCGTACGAATCAGAAAAATTCGATCGTAGGATCGGGAGTGCGAGCACAGGTCTCGCATTGCTAACGTCGCATCACGATCGACGACCTTTCGTTCGGGCCGGCGTTGGACAAGGCTCATGCAAAGCCCATCCCGCCGGCTCGTTCATACTCGTGCCGAAGGGCGTTCAACACACGATGGGTGCGACGGTCGACACGACTATCATCGGAACAGCCGTAGGCCCGTGGGCAACCCGTCGGCACGATACCCTTAAGCATCGATAGCCTGACAACACAGACGCCGGCTGGTCCGAGGATGTGACAAGACGGCGTGTCGCGGCAAAGGCATCGCTGGTCACCGACTGCCGCGGCGAAAGGCCGAGCAATTCCGTGGTCGCGGAGCGGGGTTCGCGACCGACTTGCCGCGCGCGTCGCAACCAGTTGCGACGATTCAGTGTTCCTGGCTCACACACACCTTGTTGCCGTGTCGTTCGAGCGCGCCCCTACCAGCCCAGGCGAGAGAAGCAGAGATCGAGATTTGACGGAAACGAGACGGGACTTTCACGATGAACGTCTCGGCCAGCCGTACTCTCACACCGTGGAGGGAACGAGCATGGCACGGCCATCGACGCCCGGCGACGCGGTTCGTGCAGACACCAACACAATCGACCCATTTCGCGAGCTGCTGTCCACGCTTGCCGGCGCACTCGACGTGCGCACGGTGTTCGATCGCGTTTCGGAGATTGCGAATAGCATCCTGCCCCACGACGGCATGACGATGACGTTTAGAGATGCTGCCGGCGAAGTCACTATCCAGGCTCGCTCGAGTCGCGAATTCGTGCAGATGGATCGGTTCAAAGTGACCAATCATGACGACGGCCGCGGACGCGCCGGCGCGTTCATCGTCAGCGACCTGCAACGGGAGCCGTTGCCGATCTTCGAGCCTCGGGACATGGACCCGATCATCGCCGCCGGGTATCGGGCATGTCTTGCGGTGAACGCCGCCGCACGAGATCAGGAGTTTGGCCTCGAATTCTGGTCGAAGCACATCGATGACTTCAGCGCAGATGACATTCCGAATGCCCGTCGAATTGCCGAACATGTCGCGGTCGCCGTCTCGCACGAGCAGCTCGCAGAAGCGGCACGACAGGGTGTCGAACGGCGGGTCCGCGCCGGCCGGCCCGACATGCACGCGCGATCATTGGCCGACTCGTCCGATGTGACGGTAGGGCATCGCCGGGCGGTAGGGGAGTCCGACGAGTGGAAGGCTGTTCTGAAAAAGGCCGCGCAGGTCGGCCCGGCCGACACCACTGTACTGCTGACCGGCGAATCAGGAACGGGCAAGGAGGTCGTCGCGCGGCTCATCCATCGTGCGTCGCCGAGGAAAGGCGGGCCGTTCGTCGCGTTGAATTGTGCGGCGCTTCCGGAGCAGCTTCTGGAATCGGAGCTCTTCGGACACGAACGCGGAGCCTTCACAGGGGCGCAGGCAGCGAAGCCAGGCCAGATCGAACTCGCCTCGGGCGGCGTGCTGTTTCTCGATGAAGTCAGTGAAATGAGCCGGTCGGCGCAGGCAAAGTTTCTGCGAGTTCTCCAGGAGCGTGAATTTCGGCGTCTCGGAGGCACGCGGACGCTGAAGGCCAACATGCGCGTCATCGCCGCCTCGAACCGCGATCTCACCCAAGCAGTCGACCGCGGCGATTTTCGTGAGGATCTCTACTATCGAATTCAAGTGTTCGAGGTGCATATCCCGCCGCTGCGCGAGCGGAGCGGTGACATTCTTCTTCTGAGTGAAGTATTCCTGAAAGAAATCGCGGCATCCGTCGGTCGTCCCTCGGCGGCGTTGACCAGAGACGCAGAGAACGCTCTTCTGCAACACGACTGGCCAGGAAACGTCCGCGAACTTCGGAACGCGCTCGAACGAGCTGTGATTGAATCCGAGGGCGCGCTCATTACTGCGGAGCATTTGTCTCTGCAACGAATTCAACGGCCTGAGGTGGGGCCAACCCGCGACCTGAATGTCATCGAACGCGCGACCGTCGAACGAGTCATGCGTGACACCCACTGGAACAAGGCGAGAGCGGCTAGACGCCTGGGCCTGTCGCGCAGCCAGCTGTACGTGCGCCTCAGAAAGTACGCGCTCGAAGTGCCGGCGCGTGCGTAGGCCGCGCAAGGTGTGTTTGTGATCGACTTCTGACATCACGCTGTTTGCCCGCGATCGCTGCCGACCTGGTCGCATCCCGCATCATCGTATCGGCCTGAAGCGCGCCTGCGAGTTCGGCAGCTGATCCGGCGCAACGAACCGTAGCGCGCCGATCGGCGCCTGTCTCGCATACTTCACGGGATTCGACGCGACTTTCACGTCGTGCTCTGCTCAGGTCGTCTACGCTGCTTGCATGCGGTGTGTAGGTCAAACAGAAACGCATGAATTTCTTCGGTCGATGCCTCTCGCCGTCGTTCTCGTGGCTCTGTGTTCCGGTCCAGCGAGCGGCCAGAGTGCAACTGCCCCCACGCCTCCAC
Organism: Vicinamibacterales bacterium; assembly: GCA_035259385.1. Lineage (GTDB taxonomy): Bacteria > Acidobacteriota > Vicinamibacteria > Vicinamibacterales > CAVVIG01 > QHWK01. Next base: position 11,380 of record DATFWL010000177.1, read on the forward strand.
GCTATCCGCTACCAACTTACGAAGAGGACTGGCGGTACCTCGCGCACGGCGGTCAATCGGACGATCCATGGAACCTGATCAAGTTCGTTCCGCTCGCGGGTGACGGGGCATCATCGTTCCTTTCGCTCGGCGGGGAAGCACGCGTCACTTACGAGCGCTTCGGCAATCAGGATTTCGGTCTCACCATCCCGTCGCCTGAGGGCTATCTGCTGCAGCGGTATCTGTTCCACGCCGATGTTCATGCCAGCCCGCGGATCCGCGTATGGACCGAGGTCAACAGCTCGTTCGAGACAGGACGTGTGGGTGGCCCGCGGCCCGTGCTGGACAAGAACGCGCTCGACCTACACCAGGCGTTCGTCGACGCGCTTCTGTATTCGGCCGGTCGCAACTCGGTCTCAATCCGTGCGGGGCGGCAGGAGATCGCGATCGGATCGGGTCGGATGTATTCGCTTCGCGAGGGTCCGAACGTTCCGCTCGGCTTCGACGCCGTCCGCCTCACGCTTCATCGAGCAAACTGGCGGTTCGATGGCTGGGCGGCCCGCCCTGTCCTCAACCGCAACGGCGTATTCGACGATGGATCGCATCGACAGTACGAGGTGCGGGGCGCATACGCAAGCCGTCCTCCCGCGAAAATCGCCGACGTCGGCATCGATCTGTATTACCTGGGCATCGATCGGATTCACGCCAGATTCGATCAGGGGATCGGCGACGAGACACGCCACACCCTGGGCGCACGAGTCTGGCGCGTGGTGGGTGAGTGGGGGTACGACACTGAAGCGATGTACCAGTTCGGCCGCTTCGGCGCCGGCGACATCCGAGCCTGGCGCGGTATCGCGAACGGTTGGCGGACGTGGCCCACGGTTGGATGGAGGCCTCGCATTGAGGGCGTCGTCGATATCGCGAGCGGCGACAAGAACCGGTCCGATGCAGATCTGCAAACCTTCAATTCACTCTTCCAGAGCGGCACCTATTCCGGCCGTGCCCAACTTCTCGGTCCGTACAACTCGATTCGACTCGAGCCGTCGATCGTCGTCAGCCCCTGGCCGACTGTCGCCGTCTCGGGTGGATGGGGTTTCTACTGGCGCCAGGACCTCCATGACGGTCTGTACGGAATTTCGGGAAACCTGATCGTGCCGAGCAACGGGGCTCCCGGCCGCTTCGAAGGCAGCCGGCCGACCGTTCAAGTCGACTGGCAGGTGTCGCGGCACTTGTCCGCCCACGTCAACTACATCTACGTGTTCAACGGTCACTTCGAAGAAACGTCGGTGCACGGCACGTCGACGATGAGCTTCATTTCGCCGTGGATCAGCTATCGATTCTGACGAGGAGGCACATGGCTGCAATCACAATCACAGTCAACGGCGAAGAGCGAACGCTCGACATCGACTCTGCGATGCCGCTCCTGTGGGTCCTTCGCGAAACGCTTGGACTGACGGGAACGAAATACGGGTGCGGCATCGCACAGTGTGGCGCCTGCACGGTGATCCTCAACGACAACGCTGTCCGATCGTGCGTGACTCCAATCGCACGCGCGCACGGCAAGCGCCTTACGACGATCGAGGGCCTGTCAGCCGATGCAACACATCCGATCCAGCGTGCGTGGCTCGCTGAGCAAGTACCGCAATGCGGCTACTGCCAGTCGGGACAGATGATGTCCACGGCTGTCCTGCTGGCAGCCATTCCAGATCCGACCGACGCCGACATCGATGACGCCCTCACGGGCAGCATCTGCCGATGTGGCACGTATATGCGTATCCGTCGCGCAGTCCATCGCGCCGCCGAATTGATGCAGGGCGGTGGCCGATGACGTCGGCGCGATTGCGTTGGTACACGGTGGCGATTATCGCGTCAGCGATGCTCGACGCGTCCAGGCGTGGTCAGGCACAAGTCGCGAGCCCACACGCGTTCGAGCCAATCGCGGCGGTGCTATCGAGTCCCCGATGTGGGAATTGCCACATCACGGGTGACGCGCTGCAAGGAGAAGATGGGCGTCCGCACTCGATCAACATCCGGCGAGGCGTCGATGGTCGCGTCACGCCCGCGATGCGCTGCGGTAATTGCCATCAGGATGTCAGCTCGCTCACACCACATGCGCCTCCAGGTGCGCCGGACTGGCGACTGCCGCCTGCGGCCACTCCGATGGCGTGGAAAGGGCTTGCAGCTGGCGATCAATGCCGCATGCTCAAGGACAAAACAAAAAACGGCGGCCGCACGCTGGCGGATCTGCTCGATCACATGAGCCACGATCCTCTCGTCGTTGCGAGCTGGAATCCGGGGCCTGGACGATCGCTTCCACCCTTGTCGCACGATGCGTTCGTCCAGGCATTCAAGGCATGGATCGACACGGGGGCCATATGTCCAGAGTGAAAGACGACGCGAGGACGCAGACTCGCCGCGAGTTTCTGATTTCCGGTTCGCTCGCTGCCGGCAGCCTTCGGACACATATGACCCGAGTTGTTGCGAAGGCGTCTTGGAGACGCGGTACCGCATTCCACACGTGCGGGTCGACTTCCATCTGCTGAAGACCGCTGTCCCGACGTCGGTGCGTCGAACGACAGGATACGGGCCGAATGTATTTGCCATGGAGAGCTTCATCGACGAGCTCGCGCATCGAAAGGGGCAGGACCCGTATCGGTACCGTCAAGACCTTCTGTCTGGCGACATGCGTGCGCTGAAGGTTCTCGACCTCGCTGCGGAGAAAGCGAACTGGACCAGCGTAGCGCCGCCCGGTCGTTACCGAGGCATGGCGTTTTGCGAGGCCTTCCGTACGCTCACCGCTCATGTCGTCGAGATCTCCATTCCGAGCGACGGTCTGGTCAGGATTCATCGCGTGATCTGTGTGGTGGATCCTGGGACGGTGCTCGATCCGGGCATCGCGGCGAATTCAATCGAAGGCGGTGTCGCGTGGGGATTGTCGTGCGCGTTTCTCTCCGAAATAACCTTCGAGAGCGGGCGAACCGTCGAGAGCAACTGGCACGACGATCAGGTGCTTCGCCTGCCGGCGATGCCGCCGGTCGAGGTACATTTTGTCGACAGCGGCGCTCGTCCGCTCGGAGGTGTCGGCGAAATCGGACCGGTGACCGTCCTGCCGGCGCTGGTCAATGCGATCTTTGCCGCGACCGGGCGGCGATATCGGTCGCTGCCGCTGTCGCGCCACGGACTCCGAATCGCCGAAACCCGCTAACGCGATTCCCGAACAGATGTCGTGCGCGTTTGAGACATTCGGTCCTGCGGATGCGCGGTTGGAAGCGTGCCGGATGGGCTCGATCGCCGGCTGTCCGAGTCGCGGCCGTCGAGTCGGTGCAGTCTCGACAGCGCGAGTTCCGCGGCCGCCGTGAGCGCTTCCAAAGCTTCGCAGAATATCCGGACCGCCGGCGCGGCCCCAGGACCAAGGTCGTCAACGCTGGCTGCGGGTTCCTCGATCACGTGTGCGATGAACTCGTAGCCTCGCTTTGGCGCTGTCCGGATGTACCGCGGAGCCTGGGCGCGATCCCCGAGCGCGCGCCGGAGTTCCAGAATGTATTGACGCAACACTTCGGGTTGGACGAACGTGTCGGGCCAGACAGCGCTGAGAAGTTCGTCCTGTGTGACCAGCCGGCCGGCGTGTGTGACCAGATATTCGAGAACCGCGTACGGTTTGGGTTTGACCGCGATGCGGTTGTCACAGCGCCACAGACACTGATTCACGCCGTCGAGTCGGAACGGATCAAACGTCCACATAATTCGTTCCTTGAAGTCCATCAGCGCGGATCATTCTCGCGCGCTGGCGGCGGACGCGAAAGAGCAGCCTGTGGTGAGTTTCGAATGACAAACGTCATCGTCTCCCGATGACGGTGGTCTCTTGCGAAAATGTCGGCGCGCATTCGAAACTGGCGTCAGTGCTCGCACCGCCTCTCCGCCTCTTGCGGCGGCGCGTCATCGGGGACGTCGAGTGGACCTGATCGAGGTCATTGGAGGGTTGATGAGCGCTCGGAGTCGGCATGACGCGCGCTGCTGCGGTGTCGTTGAATTGCGTCAGTACACGTTCAAACCACAACAGCGCGACGTCCTAATCGACCTGTTCGATCGTCACTTTGTCGAATCGCAGGAAGCCGTGGGCATGAAGGTCGTCGGACAGTTTAGGGACCGCGGTAATCCGGACCGTTTCGTCTGGTTGCGGGGATTCCCAGACATGCCGGCCCGTCACAAGGCGCTCGAGGCGTTCTATGACGGACCGGTCTGGGCCGCCCACAAGGCCAGGGCGAACGATACGATGGTCGATTCCGACGACGTGCTGCTACTGAGGCCAGCGAGACCGGACCTTGCGTTTCAGCTGGACGCCCTGGGGCCTGAGTCGATTTCTCGTGGCATCGGGCCTGCTACGGTGCTGGCTGGGATTCATCAGATCCCACGGGGTGGATCTGATGTCGTGTCGCTGTTCGAAGCGCAGGTATTGCCGCAATTTCGCGCGAACTGCCTTCGTCTGTTGGGAGTCTTCATCACCGAATCCGCGCTCAATACATTCACGCGATTGCCGGTGCGGGAAGGGGAACGGGTACTCGTGTGGTTTGGCCTCGTCGAAGGGGCTCAGGTGACGTCGGTATCGCTCGATCGGATGAAGGCACCAGGCAACTGGCCCGCTCTCCTGTTGGAACTCGAACCAACGTCGCGGTCGATCATGGGCGGGGGCAGAGATGCGGCGCGCGCGACGAAACACGACTTCGACTTCCTCCATGGATCGTGGAAGATTCGTAATCAGTACCTGAAGGAGCGCCTGCGTCACTCAACAGAATGGCTTGAATTCGAGGCGCACTCAGAGGTGATGCCACTGCTGGATGGCTTCGGTCACTTGGACCGGTACAGTGCCGTTCGTGATGGCGCAGCATTCGAAGGCATCACGCTGCGTCTGTTCGATCCCGAGACCGGGCAGTGGTCGATCCACTGGGCGGATACTCTGCGCGCACGAACTCTGCTGCCGCCGATGACAGGGCGATTTCTCGGCGGCGTCGGCGAATTCCATGGAGAAGAGAATGTGCGGGGCGTCAAAGTGCTGTGCCGCTTTCGCTGGACGCGACCGGGCGTCGATGTTGCCCGATGGGAACAGGCCTTCTCCGAGGATGGCGGCAAGACCTGGGAGGCAAACTGGATCATGACGTTCATTCGACCATGACCTCGCCGCAGATGGTCTGGACGCGGAGAGCAGTGTCGTCGCCGATGTCGACTGTTCCAGCCGAGTTCCTGCGTATCCTCGCATCTCCCACAGCCGTATTAATGGATGAAGGGAATCGAACAAGGGGAGGACGGCATGAACATCGAGAACAAATCAGTCTTGATCACCGGCGCCAACCGCGGAATCGGCTGGGCGCTCGCCAACGAAGCGCTTCGCCGCGGAGCGAAGAAAGTCTATGCGGGAACTCGCGGTGCACTTCAACATCCCGATGACCGCGTGATGCCCCTGACACTCGACGTGACCAGCGTGTCCCAGATCCAGCGCGCGGTCGATGAGGTCGACACTCTCGACGTCCTGATCAACAACGCCGGCATCGCCGTTTACGACGATCTGAGCAGTCTTGACGTGATCGAACGGCACCTGGCGGTCAATTTCTTCGGTGTGCTCAAAGCGACGCACGCGTTCTTGCCGATGCTGAGACGCTCCAAGGGAGCCATCGTGAACAACCTGTCCCTGGCGGGGCTGGCCGCCTTGCCGGTCGTACCCGCTTACTCCATTTCGAAGGCCGCCGCGTTCAACCTGACCCAGTCACTGAGAGCGCTCCTTTCCCGCCAGGGCATCACGGTCCATGCCGTCATCCTGGGCCCAATCGACACAGACATGAACCGCGGCTTCGCAATTCCGAAGGCATCGCCCGAGTCGGCGGCTCGGCACATCTTCGATGGGTTGGAACGCGGCGACGATGAAATCTTTCCCGACCCCGCGTCAAGGTCCATCGCCGATGTCTGGCGTGCTGGCGCAGTCAAGTTACTCGAGCGTCAGTTCGCAGCCTTCGTGCCGGAGGACGTGGCGAGTGTCGGCTGAAGTAGCGAATGTTGCGAGGGAAGCGAGAGGAGAGCAGACAATGGCAACGAACGGTTACACGACGTCTTTCACGGTCGATCAATCTCCCGACGAAGTCTTCGACGCCATCAACAACGTGCGGGCGTGGTGGTCAGGAGAAATCGACGGTCGTACCGACGAGCTCGGTGCTGAGTTCAGGTACTGTCACAAACACCTTCACGACACCACTCAAAGGATTACCGAGTGGGTGCCAGGCAAGAACGTCACATGGCATGTGGTGGACAGCCACATCAACTTCGTCAAAGATCCAACCGAGTGGAACGGCACTGACATCGTGTTTGAGATCACCCGTAAGCAGGGCAAGACGGAACTCCGCTTTACGCACGTCGGATTGGTTCCGGCGTTCGAATGCTACGGTGGTTGTGCGGACGCATGGAGCTTTTATATCAACAAGAGTTTGCGCAGCCTTATTACGACTGGCAAAGGGCACCCGAACCATGAAGAAAATGAGGAGCGGGAAGGGGCTTCTGTGTGATCAAGGAAGATGCGGGAATTCTCCGCCCCGGTTACATCGCTACTGTTCTCGTATGACCGGCTCAATTACAGATGGCGAAGATGTCGTTCAGGACGCGCTGTTTCGCGCCTATCGGAGCCTTGACACGTTCGACGACAGCCGGCCGCTCGCGCCGTGGCTGTTTGCGCGTTGTGCGAGTCCGGCCAAGAATGCTGATGGCGAGGAACCGAATGCGTGTCGAAGTAAGCGACGTCGCAGGAGCCGAGGGGTGCCTCATTGGCTGAGCATCGGTTATCACAAAAGGAGGATCGAGATGACCGTCGCGACCACGTTGGACATCTTTGGGATGCTGCCCGAAGAATATCGAGCCGTGATGGACAAACTGGGAGTTGAGGAACGACCTGAGGCAGGCATCTACCTTCACGCGACTATCACGATGGATTTCGGCTATCGCGTGGTGGAGATCTGGGAGCGCAAGGAGCAATTCGAGGACTTCCTCGAAAAGCGTCTGGCACCGGTGACGAAAGGGCTGGGCATCGACAGGAAAATCGAAATCACAATCACGCCGCTGCACAACCTTTTCGCGCCTCGCCTCGACGAGTTAGCCGGTCTCGTCGGTGCGTTGCCGGGTGGACCGGGCGCGCGCCAATTATCTGAGGCGCTGTGAGCGGTCCATGGCGAACCGTCAACGGTAAGGGTGAGTCAATTTCGCCGCGGTGGCGTGCGCGTTCAGGTTCATCCTGAGCGACTGGGCCGCGCCGGACAGACAAGGACGCTCTGGATCTGCACCAAGGCTTCCTCGACACGAACGCGTGCTCAAAGCCAGCCAGCCTCTTCGGCGATCCGGATCGCGTCCATGCGATTCCGGGCGCCGAGTTTGCTGATGGCGTTGGAAAGGTAGTTGCGGACGGTCGCTGGTGAGAGATTGAGAAGGGACCCAATCTCCTCGGTCGACCGTCCGGACACCGCGGCACGCAGCACGTCGGTCTCACGGTCGGTCAACGGTGTCGCACCGGTTTCGACCGCGACGGCGACGAGCTCCGGGTCGAGCACGCGCCGACCGGCGGCAACCGATCGGATGGCATTCGCAAGCGCCGGCGCGGGCGCATCTTTCAACAGGAAGCCCTTTACATGGACTTTCAGCGCACGCAACAGGTTGCCGGGCTGACTGAGCCCTGTCAGCACGAGCGTCTGACACGAGGGCAGCTTTTCACGCAGGGACGCGGCCGCGCTCAGTCCGTCGACCCCCGGAAGATCGATGTCGATGACCGCGACGTCGGGCCGCGTCTTCAGGGCGGTCTCGACAATGGCGTCGCCGCGGTCCAGCTCGGCGACGACATCGATGTCCGGCTCGAGCCGCAGGAGGGCCACCAGGGCGCCGCGAATCATGTGCATGTCCTCGGCGATCAGCACCCTGATCACAAAGCCTCCTCCGGGACGTCGACCGTCAGAAGGAAGCGGCCCGCACCCGCCGACTGGCCTCGCGCGCTGCCGGACAGTGCGGCCGACCGCGCGACCAGGTCGCTCAATCCCTGCCCGTCGACCGATACCAGACCCGCTCCGTCATTTTCGATCTCGAGACGCACTTGCCCGTCGCCGCGGCCAATGGAGATCGAGCACGTGGACGCCGTGCTGTGTCGAACGACATTGGTCACGCCCTCGCGCACCGCCCAGGCGAAGAGCTCGTCCACTCGGGGCGGGAGCTTCTCGATGCGTTTCGTGATTCGTGTCTCAACCCCGACGGCCGCCAGGATGTCGGTACAGCGATCCAGCTCCGACGCCAACGAGACCGCGGGCTCGCGGTGCGTGATCTCGCGCAAGTCATGAAATGCCGAACGCGCCACGGAGACGAGGCTCTGAATCTCCGCCTCGGCCCGGGAAACGTCGCATCGCGCGAGTAACCGTTGCGCGAGGTCGCCTTTCAGTGCCACCGCCGAAAGGGAATGCCCGAGCAAATCGTGAAGGTCGCGCGAGATCCGAAGCCGCTCCCGTTCAATCGCGAGCTCCGCGAGCTCGGCCCGCATCGCACGAAGCTCCTTGGCGTGCCACACCAGACGCGCGGCTCCATAGAGGCTGCCGGCGCCTGAGAGCTGGATGAACAAGGAGTACGCGAAATACCATGCCATCTTTGCGGGGCCGATATCGAAGGCCCCCGAATAGATCAACGCAGCCTGGAGCGCATACCACAGGCTGAGTCCAACGGCGTTGGTCACTACGGTGGCCAGCGCCAGTCGTGCCGGGAGGAGCATCAGCACCGATGCGTTGAGATACCAAAGCAACGTCGGCCATCGCACGTTGAATACGGGGAAAGGAACGTAGGCGATGAGAAGAAGCGACAGGAGCGTCCATTCCCAATGTCGGGGCCTGATCCCTTCGGCCGCCGCCAGGCTGTGGCGAACCTGGAGCCCACCT
>DATFWL010000178.1:0-3238 GCA_035259385.1 Vicinamibacterales bacterium
GAAGATGTACCCGAGCAACAGGTGCCGGCTCGTATTGAAGGCCGTGACGAACACCAGGCGCCGGGCCGGGTCCATCAGGGAGGTCGTGTGATCGACGATCGGTACTCGCGCAGGTGTCGTTCGAACGTCGATCGATTCGCCGTTCAGCCCTGGCGCCATGGGCCAGGTGAACGCCCTGAACGACGCGAGCCGGTGCGGCAGCGTCTCGGACTGGGATTCGTGCGAGCGCGTCATCGCGCGCACTGCCGACATCTCCACGACCGTCTTCCCCAGCTCGAGGAACGGCGATCCGATCGTGGCGTGTTCGCCCCAATTGATCGGACGGTCGAACGACAGCAGGTTCTCCAATTCGCTCTCGACGTACACGACGTTTTCACCATCGACGATGCGGATCGTCCGCCGGAACTTTTCCTGGACCAGTGGCAGCGTCGCGGAGAACGACATCGTCGTGGTTCCGGCTCCGCCGGCGGCGCTCGTTCGCCCGGACGCGACGAGCTCCCACGGTACGCGGTGCGCTTCGCCGTGGCCGGGCAGGCCGGCACTCCGCTCCTCCGGCGAGACGGGCCCGAAGCCATCGACGCACACGAAGTGGCCCAACTCCGTATGCAGGGGATTGACCGTGGCAGGATCGTCTTTCAGGACCAGCCGAACCATGGCGCCGCCCTCGGACCGCACGGCGAGCGTCACCTTGTCGTTCGCGATCGTCAGCACTGGCTTGCCGTCGAGCAACACCGGCGCTTGAGCGAGGACCGAAACAGCGGACGCCAGGAGGACGATGAGCGTCCGCGCAGGAACGGATGCAGGCGCATGCATCGGCGGCATGATACCCGTACCGTTCCTGACTCGAGAGCAAAAGTGAGCGCCGCGCGATAGAATCTCGCCGGAGGTCGAGCCATGCCGCCTCGATCGAGCTCACTGCGATGGCGAACGGCGCCGCTTCTCGCGCTGCTCATCGGACTCTCGAGCGGTGTTGGTCGCGCGCCGGCTGTTGCGGCTCCCGCGGCTCCGCTTCCCAACGCGCTGCGGCTGTATGTCTTCGATTGCGGCGTCCTCAACATTTCGAAGACAGGCGTCGAGCGCTATCACGTGACGATGGCCGAAGTGGGTGAGACCCGTATGCCGGTGCCGTGCTTTCTCATCGCGCACCCGAAAGGGACGCTGATGTGGGACGTCGGCGTCATTCCCGACCGCATCGTCGAAGCGCAGGCGCAACGCGGCGCGCGATCCGACATCAACCCGACGGCGGCTGCCGTCGTGACGCGAACGCTCAAAAGCCAGCTGGCGCAGATCGGTTACACGCCGGCGGACATTACCTATGTCGCTATCTCGCACGCGCACAGAGATCACTCCGCCAACCTCGACGAGTTCGCCTCGTCGACGTGGCTGGCGCGGCCGGCCGAGCGCGACTTCATGTGGAAGGAGAACAACGAACGCGTCGATCCCTCCTTCTACACCAGGCTCAGGGACAGCCGGTCGATCGCGCTCGACAAGGACGAGTTCGACGTGTTCGGGGATGGGCAAGTGGTCGTGAAATCCGCGCCCGGCCATACCCCTGGGCATCAGGTCCTCGTGCTGCGCCTGTCGAAGACCGGCCGTCTGATGCTCGGCGGCGACCTCTATCACTATCCGCCGGAGCGCACGTTCCATCGGGCGCCACCCGACAACGAGTTCGATGTCCGCCAGTCAGCCGCCTCGCGCGCAGCGATCGAGGAGTACTTGAAGCAGACGAAGACGACGCTGTGGATCGAACATGACTTCGGCGCGAACGCGAAGCTGAAGAAGGCGCCGGCGTACTACGAGTGATGACAGAACTGCTGCGACGCGACTTCCTCAAGGTCGGCGCCGCCGGCCTCGTGGGCGCGACTGCGCCCGGGCAACTCGCCGGCCTGCAGTCGGCGACGCAGGCAGACCTTCAAGGCCTCGTCGGCGACGGCCGCAGACGGCGCATCTTGCTGCGCGGCGGCACCGTGCTCAGCCTCGATGCGCGCGTCGGCGACTTCGACAAAGCGGACGTGTTGATCGACGGAACGAAGATCGCGGCCGTTGCACCCAACGTGTCCGCCAGCGCAGCGGCCAATGCGGAGGTCATCGACTGCGCGGGGACGATCGTCATGCCCGGCTTCATCACCACGCATCATCACCAGTACGAAACGCTTCAGCGAAGCCTCATCCCGGACGGCCTGCTTGGCGGCAGTTGGCCCGAGGAGAGCTACGGATCGGTCGTCCAGAACATCTGGACGGCGGGCCGGATCGCCGACCCGACGAACCCCGCCAACATCATCTGGGATCTGGGCCGCGTCCCTTACGATCCCGAGGACCTGTACATCTGTGAGCTCGTGGCCTGCTTGAGCGAAATCAGCGAAGGCGTCACGATGGGCACGGATACCTCGCAGGCGTCGCACAGCCCAGACCATAGCGATGCCATGATCCAGGGGCTCGTCGACTCGGGCCGCCGGATGGTGTACGACTACAGCCCCGGGATCGACCGGCGTGCGGACGGTATTCCGTACGAGTTCCCAGGCGCCATGGGCGACACGACCAAGGGCATCGGTCGCATCGCGAAAAAGTACTTCAGCTCCCTCGACCAACTGGTGACGCTCGGCTGCGGCGCCGGTCCGACGGAAGCATTCCCGGGCGCTGGCTACACCGGATGGCAACTCGGACGCGCGTTCGGCGCCCTCATCAACAACCACAACGTCGGTGGCTCGAATGTGGTCATCAATGCCGCCGCCGACGCGCGGAATCTCGCCGATTGGTCGGACGTCACGTTTATTCATTGCACCCGGTGGCAGGACGAACCCCGCGCTCAAGTCAGTTACAACGGCGCGGGGTACCCGAACAGCAGCACATCGAAAGCCTGGGAGATCTGGCGAGACAGAGGGGCTCATGTCTCGATTGCCGTACTCATCGAGATGCAAATGCGCCACGGAATGCCTCCTCTTCAGGAGGCGCTCGATCATGGCATCCTGCCGAGTCTGAGCCCGGACGTCGACACGAACATGACGACCGACCCGTTTTCGCTGATGCGTGGGGCCTTCTGCCTGCAACGCGCGCTCGCCAACGACCTGGCTTTTCCAATCAGCAACCCTGGCGGCCTGCCGATTCCGCAGCTGCTCACGTCACGGCAGGTGATCGAGATGATGACCATCGCCGGAGCGGCGGCCAATCGCGTCCTGGACAAAGTGGGAACGCTGACCCCGGGCAAGGAGGCCGACATCATCGTACTTGATGCGCGCAA
>DATFWL010000179.1:0-3858 GCA_035259385.1 Vicinamibacterales bacterium
AAGTTATTGCCGTCAGGCTCGTAGGGATGAAGAGGATCTCTTTTCGGCCCGAAGTCCATCTTGCGCAGATCGGTCGGATTCTCCAGGTTGACGAGTTCCACCGGAACGGGAGTCGTGGCATACACCTGGGCGACCCCGTAATAGTCCCAGCGCACACCGAGGTTCAGGACGAAGTTGCTGCCAAGGCGCCAATCGTCCTGAATGAATCCACCGTACTGGTCCATGCGCGAACCGTGCGGCGGCGCGCCGTACGTGGTGTTCTCCGAGTTCACGACGTTCGCGAGAAGGTCGGCATAGGTCTGGTAGGTGAATGCGGGATCTTCCGGATTGATGTGACTGCCGGTCTCGCGCAGGAAGCGGAATCCCGTCTTCACGAGATGCCGTTTGAAACCACGGCTGAGTTTCTGCTCGACACTGTAGGAGTTACCCGCCATCTCCAGGATTTCGGAATGCGCCGTGCCAAACAGACCGCTGACGCTGAACGACGCCACGCGGCGGCCGTACGGCATGATCTCGGCTGGCTGGTTCGGGCCGATGACGGACAGGAACTTGTCGAGACGCGCCAGGAACGCCTGGTTCCAGCCAACGCGGCTTTCCGACACCCATGCGCCGCGCGTCATCACATACTGCGCGGCGATGCGATCCTGCCGGTTCGGATACTCTCGATCGTTCGCGCCGTTCGGATTCGGTCGAGGGTCGATTGAGAACGGCCGAAGACGTGTGTACGTGAAGGTGAGGTTTGCACCGTTGAACACGGCCATATCAGTCTTCGCCACGACGTGGTTCTCGCTGCGCTCGCGCACGCCGAGCCCGCGCCATCGGCCGACTTGCGTGTTCACGACACCGGTGGCCGAGACGATCGGCTCGGTCGGCAGATACAGCGTGTCCAGGGCGATTTTCGTCTCGGGCTGGGGCAGCGCGCGCAGCACCTCATCGCGGACGGCCTGATACGGCACCGTCGTGTTCAGGTTCAACTCAACTCTCTCCCGGTATCCTTCATAGGTGCCAAAGAAAAACACCTTGTTGTGGATGACCGGACCGCCGAGCGTCCCGCCGTACTGATTGAAGTGGCCCACCGGGTGCGGGGCCGTCGAGAAGAAGTCACGCGCATTCCACTTCTCATTCTGACCGCTGTAGAAACTCGATCCGCGGAAGTTGTTCGTACCCGAGCGGCTGATCACGTTGATCTGCCCGCCGGCCACGCCGCCGTACTCCGCCGGCAGGACGCCTTTGACGATCTGGATTTCCGCGATCGAGTCGAGGCTCATGACCGATATCTGATTCTCGCTGCCATATTGAGTCAGAGACCTGCCTTCCGGATTTGAGTTCGCCTCGGTGCCATCGACGGTGATGCCCGTGCCGCCTGACGCGACGCCGTTCATCTGCACGCCGCCTGAGCCGCCCGCTGCGCCGGTGCCGGTGATGACCACGCCAGCGGTCAAGCCGATCAGGTTCTGAATGTTTCGGCGATTAACCGGCAACTCACGTACCTCCTGCGACCCGAGGCTGTCGGCCTGCAGCGACATCGCCGTCTGGATCAGAGGCGCGTCCGCGGTGACCGTGAGGGTTTCGGACATCGCGCCCACTTCGAGCGTAAACGTCTGTCGCACGGTCTGTCCCGCGCCCAGCTGAATGCCGCGCTGAATGATCGTTCTGAAGCCGGAGAGCTCGATGCGCGCTGTATACGGGCCGCTCGGCAACGCTGAAAACACGACCTCGCCGTTGGCGTCGGTGACGGCTTCGCGCGACACGCCGGTGCCTTCGTGTGTGGCGAGCACGCTCGCGCCCGGAATCACCGCCGCGGAGTTGTCGCGCACGAGGCCGACAAGCGTCGCCGTCGTCACCTGCGCGTGAACGTGGTTCGAAGAAAACAGTAAGAGAGCGGTCATCCAGACAGCGAGGGCCCACGGCTTCGCCACTGTCGCTACGGAGCGGAACTGGCGACGAGGAACATCATGCATGGGGCCCACCTCGCTGACCGGAAGTGCAGGCATGCGCCTGCGACAGGTGGTCATCGACTTCGGAACGATTTTTCTGGGGCGGGACTATATACTTTTTTTAGACGTTTCAAGACACAAAAACTCGCGCTGGTCGACGAATCCGATAGCGCTGAACCCTTCGCGCGACGTCGATTCGACACGCGGTTCTCAGCTGAACTACTGCCCGCGCTGGTGGTGGCCGTGCGACGTGAAGCACACGTACAGGAACTCCTGCATGACATGGCCCATGGCGCTGCCGGCGATGCCGGGCGCCGTGTTCTGGAGGCCAGCTGAACAACGCGGCGATCCTCTTCCGGATGGCAAAAGTTCGAGATCGCTCCCGCCGCGAGGCTTCCGATAACGCCCGAATAGTTCGGCTGCCAGCGTCCGTTGTCGCCCTTTCGGATGACTCCGCGACAGCACGTCAATTTGAGAACTGGATCATCTGCAACGGCCGTGAACAGCCACTCGGGGAAGGCGAGTACCTGATCGGACGGGATCCAGGCGTGGCGATTTCACTCCGCTCTCCAAGTCGAGCCCGTCGGGATCGGCCGTTCCGCCTCATCGCGGCACGCGGTCGGGAGCGCCGTCCTTCACGGGTCGGGGAGCATCGCGACGGTCGGTTTCGGCGCGCTGGCGGGCAATGGCGTCGTATGCCGGCTTCGGCCGGCCACGGACGTCGAGAAGCCCGAAGGAGTGCCAGGGAGTGATTGGCTCCTGCCAGTTGTACCAGATCGTGAGCGGGATGCCTGACCTGCGGTTCGTGTTGAGAGCGCGCAACAGGTACTCCGCCTGTTTCTCCGTGCCCAGGCCCTCGACGGCGTAGCCCCACTCGCTCACGACGACCGGAATGTCACGGTCGGGCGCACGGAGCGCAATTCGGCGGCGCACTTCGTCGTAGAACGCCGCGGCTGCCTCCGGATATGCCGCACCGTACGGATGCACCGAGACGGCGTCGACGATGTCGAGGAGCCCTAGTTTGAATGTCGCACTCAGATACGTGAAGTCGAACGTGTCGCCACCGAGCGACGGTCCCAGAATCCATGCCCGGGGATCCTTGCGGCGGATTTCGGCCGCCGCCGCTCGAGCGAGCGCGACGTACGCGGCAGGATCCGGCGTCCCCGCCCAGAACTGCGGCACGTTCGGCTCGTTCCAGATCTCCCAGGCGGCGCGCCCGCGGAAATGCTGCGCCGCCGCGCCCGCGAACGCGGCAAAGGCCGCGCGGCCGCTCTCCGTCGAAGGCGGCAGTCCGTCCTCGTACAGCCTGTTGCCGTAGTCCAGGATGAGCAGGACTCGGATTCCGTGAGGCTCGAACGAGTCGAGGAAGCGATCCCAGGTCCGGAAGTCATACCGGCCGGCCTCCGGCTCCGCGGCGCTCCAGGCCAGATCGATGCGAACCCAACGGATCCCCGCCGCCACCATCATCTCGGCCTGCTTGTCCGCGTCGCGGTAGAACTCGATCGTGACGCCGAAATCGTTGCTGGTGCGCGCGGGCGCTCCCGTCAGCAGAATCACGGGCACGGCCGTCAGCACAGCGATGAGAAAGGGCAATGCAAGAGGGGTGACGACTTTGCATGACATTTGTCAGCTCCCGTGCACGGTCAAAATCTGCGCGGTGCAAGAGACGAACGTTTTCGAGACGTTGAAGGTCTAGCGAGCCGCAACGGCCCCGAGTCATGCGTCGGCGGGGTGACTTTGTCGGCGAAGCGTCGACACAGGAACGCGATGGCCGGGTGCCTGACTCACATAACTCGCTCTCCGACGTTCCCGGTACGGTTCAGTCGGGAGGCGTTCCCGACCGGTGGCGTCGACACGCATGGTGTAGATTTCGCCGCCGCCAGTCGGTCCGCCGAGGTTCGGCGACCGCGTGACGACGAAG
>DATFWL010000180.1:0-4792 GCA_035259385.1 Vicinamibacterales bacterium
CCGACAAGTACACGTTCGCGCAGGCCGATTCCCAGCCGGGAACCGGCACGATTCAGCGCCTCGATCCGGGCGCGGTGATGACCGTCAAGGATCTGATCACGATGATGATCATCGTGTCGGACAACACCGCCACCGAGGTGCTGTACCGGATGGTCGGTGGTCCCGAAGCCGTCAACGCGCGGATGCAGACAATGGGCCTGCAGAAGACGCGTGCGATGAACGTGCCGTCGAAATGGTTCCCGCAGCTGCGTTCGGCGCCGACGACCGAGCAGTTCTATCGCGACGGCAAGAATCCGTTCGGTCTGTCGACGCCCCGCGAGATGGGACGGCTGCTGGAAATGATGGAGCGCGGCACGCTCGTCGACACGGAGTCCTCCGCCCTGATGCTCCGGATCATGCGCGGCCAGCTCTATCGGACGCGCATCCCGCGCTATGTCACCGGCTACACGATCCCGCACAAGACCGGTGACTTCCTCCCCTACGTCGGCGACGACGTCGGCGTGCTCGAGGCCGAGGGGAGGACGATCGTCATCAGCATCTTCACCGGCAACCACTTCGGTTCTGGCGAGATGCTCGAGAACGCCATCGGCCTGGTCGCCAAAGACGTTGCCGACTTCTTTGCATTCCGCCAGTAAGGACTGCGGTTACTTCCCGTTGCGCGGGTTTGGCAGTACGCTTCGATAATGGCTTCGTATCTCGATCGGGTACCGTTCTCCGGCATCATCCGCATCCGCGACATGATGTATTCCGTGGCGGATCCATACCGCCTCGATCAAGGCGACGTCAGCTTCGACGCGCCAGACACCGTGAAGTCGGCGATGACCCGCGCGATCGCGGAGAACAGGTCGCACTATCTGCAGACCAGCGGCGTGCCGCGGCTGCGCGAGCTGATCGCCGACAAGCTGCGCACGCGCAACCGCATCCCCATCGACGACGCCGAGGAGGTGCTCGTCACGCACGGCGGTATTCACGCGCTCTACATCGTCTGCATGGCGATCGTCGAGCCTGGCGACGAGGTGCTGATCCCCGATCCGGAGTGGCCGCCGACCGCGGGCAACATCCTCGCCGCGCGGGGCGTACCGGTCGGCTACCGGCTCGTCGAGGAGCGCGGCTGGCGTCCGGACTTCGCCGATCTCGAGGCGAAGATCACGCCGAAGACCCGCGTCCTCTACGTGAACTCGCCGCACAACCCGACCGGAGGCGTGCTGATACCCGAGGACATCGAGCGCCTCGCTGCGATCGCGCGCGACCGCAATCTCTGGCTGATCTCCGACGAGGCCTACGAGGACGTCGTCTTCGACGGCGAGTCGCTCAGCGCCGCATCGCTGCCCAGGATGTACGGCCGGACGATCCCCTTCTACACGTTCAGCAAGTCGTACGCGATGACTGGATTGCGGCTGGGCTACACCGCGATCAGGGACGCGACGATCCGCGACCGCGCCAGGAAGATCCTGTTCTACACGGCAAGCAACGTCGCGTCGGTGGTGCAGTTCGGCGGCATCGGCGCACTCGAAGGCTCGCAGGAATGCATCGCTCAGTTCCGTACCGAACTGCGCGCCCGCCGCGATCTGTTCTACGCCGGCGTCCGCGAGCACGCCGCCGGCGTGTTCTCGGGCCGCCCGCCGGCTGGCGCGTTTTACGCGTTCCTGAGAATCGATCCGGACTG
The DNA here is from genome assembly GCA_035259385.1 of Vicinamibacterales bacterium. Classification (GTDB taxonomy): domain Bacteria; phylum Acidobacteriota; class Vicinamibacteria; order Vicinamibacterales; family CAVVIG01; genus QHWK01. Next base: position 1,667 of record DATFWL010000180.1, read on the forward strand.
GGACGGCGGCGCACGCGAGAACGCGTCGCTGTCGTGGCGGATGGTGGAGTACCTGATCCGGAACGGACGGATTGGCTGTGTGCCGGGCGTCGACTTCGGCGCCGGCGGCGAGGGCTACGTGCGCTTCTGCTTCGCGCGCGACCGCCATGAACTGAACGGCGCGCTGGCGTCGATGGGGGACCTGTTCAGTAGTCGTCAGTCGCTAGTCGCCAGTCGGCCAGTCAGTCGGTAGTCGGTAGACGAACGACTTGCGACTGCGACTTGCGACTGCGACTTGTGACTGACGACTTGCGACTGACGACTATCTGAGGTGCCGGCCGCCGTCGACTCGAACCGTTTCGCCGGTGATGAAGTCGCTGTCGAGCAATCCCAGCACCGCTTTCGCGATCTCGATCTCGCCGCCCCATCGTCCGAGCGGTGTCGCGTCTTCGACCGCCTTGGCTTCCTCCGCGGTCGTACCCGGCGGCGCGACGATCGGTCCCGGCGCGATCGCGTTTACGAGGATGTTGTCGGCAGCCAGTTCGGCCGCGAGCGCTTCGGTGAGCGCGATAATGCCTGCCTTCGCGACGTAGTACGGAACGTAGCCGAGGTAGCGCGGCCGGCCGCTGCGCGCGATCCAGTCGCTGAAGTTGATGATCCGCCCGCCCTTCTGCCGGCGCATGTGCGGCACCGCCGCGTGCGAGCAGAGAAACGCGCCGCGCAGGTCGACGTCGAGGACGGCGCTCCAGTCGGCGACGGTCAGGTCGTCGAAGCGCCGCTTCTTGTAGACCGACGCCATGTTGATCAGGATGTCGAGGCGCCCGAGCTCGGCGGCTGCAGCATCGACGAGCGCCGCCGCCTGATCGGGTATGGAGAGGTCCGCCTGAAGCGTTGCCGCGCGCCGTCCGAGGGCGCGCACGGCGCTCGCGGCTTCGTCGGCCTCTGGCCTGGATCGAGCGTAGCTGAAGGCCACGTTCACCCCGCGCGCAGCCAGCTCGCGGCCGACGGCGGCGCCGATGCGACGGGAGCCTGTGATGAGGGCGACTCGGTCGGCGAGATCCACGGAGTGGAGTGAGGGAGTGTCGGCCCGTGGGCTTGGTGAAGAGGGCGGCGCTTCGCGCCGATCGGTCCTACCCTACCCAGCCCATGGGCCCATCGGTCCTACGGGCCTGTCAGTAGCTGAAGGTGCCGAAGAACGCCGAGCGCTTGTTCGGATCGCTCCACTTGGTACCAAGGGCGCTGCCGGCGAAGACATGTTCCGCGGCGACGCCGATCGTCGCGGCGTCGAGCGTCGAGAACGGATGGAACCACTGCATCGCGCCGCACGTGGGATCGTGTGTGATGTGCTTGTTGACGTCGAGAGACGCCGGACCTGCAGTGACGACGATCTCGCTGCCATGATCGGCGAACTCGATCGGGGCGGGCGTCACCTGGACGATAGTGCCGACCAGCCCCTTCGAGAGCTCGTTCGCCATCGCGACGAGCGCGAGCTGCTGGGCGCCGTTCGCGCGCGCGTCGACGTAGAGCGCCGAGCGGACCGCCGGCTTCTCGCCGCCCATTTCCTGCATGCCGAGGTTCCTGTCGCCCGCCAGCGCGGCGACGACGGACAGGCCGTCGATCGCGATGCCGTTGAAGCTGCCCTTGTCGACCTTCCACGCGAGCAGCGCCTGCCGGCCCATCGTTTCGGCTTCGCTGTTCATGATGCAGCCGCCGGTGAAGACCTCGGCGGTACGCGCTTCCACGTACGCGCCGGTGACGGTCCCCTTGCCGCCAGCGAGAAGCGGCGACGCGGCCAGCGCCGACAACGCCGCGGCGATGATGGCTCGTTTCATGTGCGACCTCGCATTAGGATTATAACGCCTGTCAAAAACCGGACAGGGTAGGACGGCGCTGCAGGAGTCACTATGGAAAAGATCGGCTTCATCGGGCTCGGCGTGATGGGAAAACCGATGGCGGGGCATCTGATCAAGGCTGGGCACGCGCTCACCGTTCACAACCGAAGCCGCCGCGCCGTGGACGAGCTCGCGGCAGCAGGCGCGACGCCGGCGAGCTCGCCGGCCGAGGTCGCGCGATCGTCGAATATCGTGATCACGATGCTGCCCGACACGCCCGACGTCGAGCGTGTGCTCGCCGGACCGGACGGCGTCGCCGCGGCGCTGCAGCGCGGGACCGTGGTGATCGACATGAGCAGCATCTCGCCGGTCGCGACGGAACGGCTCGCGAAGACGATCGCGGAGAACGGCGGATCGATGCTCGACGCGCCGGTGAGCGGCGGCGAGATCGGCGCGATCAACGCGTCGCTGTCGATCATGGTCGGCGGCGACGAGGCGACGTTCCACAGGATGAAACCGATCCTCGACGTGATGGGCAACCCCGAGCGCGTCGTCTACATCGGCCGTTCCGGCGCCGGACAAATCTGCAAGATCTGCAACCAGGTGGCGATCGGCGGCGCGCTGGCGGGCGTGAGCGAAGCGTTCGCGCTGGCGAAGAAGACCGGCGTCGACGCGGCGCGGGTGCGACAAGCGCTGCTGGGCGGCTTCGCGGCGAGCCGCGTCCTCGAAGTCCATGGCGAGCGGATGCTCGTCGACAACTACAAGCCCGGCTTTCGCGCGAAGCTCTATCAGAAAGATCTCCGGCTCGCGAACGAAGCGGCCGCGGCCAACGGTGTCTCGATGCCGGCCACGGCGATCGTCGCGCAGCTGCTCAACGCGCTGATCGCGTCGGGCGGCGAGAATCTCGACTACGCCGCGTTAGGGACGGTGCTGTTCAAGATGGCACAAGGGTAGGTGTGGACCGATAGGCCCATGGGGTTGGTGGGAAAGACCGATCGGTCCTACCCAACCCAGCCCATGGGCCCATCGGTCCAACACTCCCGGCGCTCAGTGCCGGCAGCAGGCGCGATCACCCGTGCAGCAATCCGGCCGCACCGGCATCCCGTCCGGTCCAAGCCCACGCTGCGTCTCGACGCACCAGTACGCGGTCGCCTCGTACTTGTCGTAGAACGTGAACTCGTCCGGATCGGGACCGGACGTCACGAACATCCCCTTGTGCCGGATGTTCAGGCAATGGACGCCGGGCGTCAGCTTCGGAGACGACAAATGATCCATGTCAGAGACCTGCCACTGTCGCAGAGGTTCTAGAGTTCTA
>DATFWL010000181.1:0-2252 GCA_035259385.1 Vicinamibacterales bacterium
GACGACTGCTTCGTGGGCCGCATTCGCGAGGACCTCTCGAGCCCCAACGGACTGAGCTTCTGGGTGGTCGGCGACCAGCTGCGCAAGGGCGCCGCTACGAATGCCGTCCAGATTGCCGAGCTGCTGGTCCGGTCGTAGGCGGGAGTCCGCCGGCGGCCGGCCGCGCGACAGGGCTGGCCGGACATGATCTTGCTACGTCGCTCCTACCACCGCCGTTTCGGCCACAACGAGCGGTACCACCTGGCGGTGGTCTTCACGATCCTGGTCGCGGCCTGGGTGGCGGTCCCGTTCGTCGTGCAGTTCGTCGATGCGGTACGCGGCTACGATCCCGCTTACTACGAACCGAAGGACTTCGAGCGTCAGGACTGGCTCAAGCGCCAGGTTGTGCCCGCGGTGCGGCCCGGAGGCTCGTGGGAGGTCGTGATCGACATCGTCCTCGTCTTGCTGGTCGCCATCGTGTGGCTCACCTTCGTCCCGGCGCGCGGCCCGCGGCGCCATTCGCCGCCGCGATAGCGCCGCGTCGCTCGACGTTTCGTCTGGTGCTGTCCTACGACGGCACCGACTATCATGGCTGGCAGATCCAGACTCGGGCCCGGACGGTGCAGGGAGTCCTGCTCGAGGCGGCGCGTCGTCGGCTCGGTCCCGAGACCCGGATCACGGGGGCCAGTCGGACCGACGCTGGCGTGCACGCCATCAGGCAGGTCGCGTCGCTGACGACCACGGCCCGGGTGCCGAGCCTCGGCATTCGCGGGGCTCTCAATGCCGATCTCCCCCGCGACATCCGCGTCCTCGACGTCCGCGAGGCAGCGCCGGCTTTCGACGCGCGCCGCGCGGCGACCGGTAAGCGCTACGCGTATTTGATCGACACCGGAGCGATCCCGAACCCATTCCTCCTTCGCTACGCATGGCACGTCCCCCGGGAGCTCGACGTGGACGCGATGCGGCGGTCGCTGGCGCCGCTTCGCGGCCGACACGATTTCAGCGCGTTCTGCGCCGCGCCGGGACGCGACAAGAATCCGGTGTGCGTCGTGCGAGCGTTCCATGTCATTCGTCGCCGCGAGCGCCTCGCCCTGCTCATATCCGCGGACCGCTACCTCCACCACATGGTGCGCAATGTCGTCGGCAGCGCGATCGCGGTCGGGCGCGGCGCGCACGACGCCGATTGGCTTCGCGCTGTCCGCGCATCGCGAGACCGCACGCGTGCAGGCCCAACGGCGCCAGCGCAAGGGCTCGCGCTGGTGCGCGTCCTGTATTAGTCTGTGCGGACCCGATACGGGTCGATATCCGGAAAGTTCATCTCTCAACGGAAAGAGGATGATCATGAAACAGCAGAGCCTCGTGAGCCTCATGCTCGTGATTGCGCTCGCCGCGGCTTGCGCGACGCACCAGCCACCCATGGCAGCGGATTCGCGTGTGCCCGCGGCCGATGACGAAGTAGGCGGTGTGGTCGCGAACTTCTGGTACGCGCCTGGACGCGCGCTCGTATGCGGGGGGGGCGGGATCCTGGCCGGCCTGGTCATGACCATGACCCTGGGACAGAACTACGAACAAGCCTCCCAAATCATGCACGGTAGTTGTAGCGGACCGTGGATCGTGCGGTCGAGCGATATCCGGACGGCTGTCCCGTAGACGAAACCGGCTCGGAACGTTACCTCAGATCGATCCGACGCTCGGTCCAGCCGACTCCCTCTGGAAGTCGGAACTGCGTGATCGTGTCCGAGCCCTCCGCGCGTCCGGTAAACCACTCTCTCTGATTCCACTCGACGCCGAACGGGAACAAGATCCGCGCGGCGACGCCGTTCTTTCCCGAACCGATCGGCACCGAGCGCACGTCGCGGACGGAGAACTGACCGTTCAGCAAATGGTAGAGACGTGTGGAAACGCTGCTGCTCGGGGCGTCGCCCCGAATAATAAAGCTGAAGACGCCGGGCCGCGAGTGGCGCATGTAGAACAACGTCGAAGGCTCGACGTCACGACCTGCGTCGAAGCGACGGAGCGGGATCCCGTTTACGATGCCGTCGAACCGATCGGCGACGGGACGCCACGAGGCCGTCACCTGCAGCTGCTCGCCTCTATTCAGCGGCGACTCGATCGCCAGGACGCTGATGGGTCCCGGAAGCGTGTTGACCACGGTGATCTCGCCGCTCTTTCTTGGTGGCTCTCCGGCCGCCGCCGCCGCCTCGATCCATAGACGCGTCGTGCGCTCGAGCACCGGCATCGCATGCCGGAACCGGCCGTCGCGCACGCGCACG
>DATFWL010000182.1:0-8279 GCA_035259385.1 Vicinamibacterales bacterium
AGCGGCTGCGCGAGCGTCGTCGGTTTTCGCGGCTCGCGGAGCGTCTTGACCGCGGCCGCGTCGTAGTTCGAATCGCCCTCTGCGATCGGCACGACGCCGTCGTCGATGACGTTCAACACTTCCATGCGGCGCAGATCGACCAGCGCGTAGAGTCGCTCGATCGGCCAGCCGAACACGTTGGTGGTGGAACGGCGCGTGTCGAAGCAGCCGACCTTGACCAGACGTTTCCCGTCCTGAGTCGGACTGCCGTAGTAGCCTGCCGAGAATGGCGCGCAGAACACTTTGCTCAGGTCGGTGATGCCGCGCTTCTGCAGTCCTGCCTTGAAGGCCGGATTCGAGAGCACCACCTTGATGCCTTCGATCTCGGACAAGGTGATCGACGGCTCGGCGCCGCGTCCTTCGATCGCCGACACAATCCGGCGGCTCGAGAGATCGACCAGCAATTCGGAGAAGCTGGTGGCGGTCAACGCCAGAACGCGGGCGCGCCGGACGACCGGCCGGCCGGGCTGCCATCCGAGCACGTCGGCCTTCGGCGGATCCTGAAGGACGACCGACGGGAATGCCGCGCCGGAGAATCTCGCGTCGCCCTTCACGATTTGAACGGCCGCGCGGATTTCGTCCGCCGTGAGCGGATCAAGCGGATGCCGCGCCGGCGACGAAGCGCGATCGCCCGAGGACGCCGCGCTCCCGGTGGCCGTCGTGGATCCGGGCGAGCGCTGGCAGCCGGCTGTCAACGCCGTGAGGAGTACTGCGACGGAAATCGTTCGTGTCACATTCGCGATCCTCGAAACGGGTCTTCGAGCCTGGGGAGGAACCACGTTCGCGCAGCTCGCTCACGGCGGATTCGTCACCATGAGCTTGTTCCTGAATATCGTAATCTCAGCACACAAGGTACAAGCAGGTCCGCGAAGCATGCAATGTGCGACACTCTCGTCTCAGGAGGTGCATCGTGCCGAGATTGCTGGCCGCGGCGCTCAGCCTCGGATTGCTTACCAGCCAGGACGCAGGAGCCCAGTCGCCGCCGCCGTCGATTCAAGGCGTGTGGCGAATCGTGGAAGCAACGATCACAGGTCCGGGAGCGCGCACGATCGCATTCGCCGAGCGACCGAACCTGACCATCATCACCGCGAAGCATTACAGCCGCGTCGAAGTCCAGGCCGACGGGCCGCGACCGATTCTGACGGACGTGGCAAAAGCGAGCGCCGACGAGTTGCGGGCGACCTGGGGACCGATCGTCAGCGAAGCGGGAACCTATGAATTGACACCCGGGGGGCTCATCACCATGAGGCCGATAGCGTCGAAGAATCCCGCAGTGATGGGGCCGGGTGTCTTCATCACATATGCATACAAACTGGACCGAGACACGCTGTCACTGACCCAGCAGCGAAACCAGAACGGCCCGTTCGCCAATCCGTTCACGCTCAAGTTGGTGCGCGTCGAGTGACCAGAGGGAGTTTCCAAATGTCAAAAGCGTCAGGCTATCTTCCCGCTGGTTTTCATACGCTCACCGTTCATCTGACGGTGAACGGCGCCACGCAGTACATCGAATTCCTGAATCGAGCATTCGACGCCGTTGAACTCACGCGCTCGACGTCTCAGGATGGTCGCCTGCTGAACGCCAGCGTCCGCGTCGCGAATTCCGTGATGATGCTGAACGATGTCTTCCCCGAGTTCGGAGGCGAAGCCTATCGCTCCGGCCGGGCGGTACGTCTGACCGTCTATGTACCGGATGCAGACGCCGCGTGGGCGAAGGCCGTCGCGGCTGGTTGCAAAGTGATATCGCCAATTCGGGACCAGTTCTGGGGCGACCGCTATGGCGAAGTGGAGGACCCGTTCGGGTTCGTCTGGGCGATCGCAACGCACCTGGAGGATCTGACCGCGCCAGAAATCGAGGCTCGGCGAAAGAAGGCGTTCGGCGGAAGCCGGCCGTCTCGAGCATCCTGAGGACCGCGCGGTGCTTCGACTCGCACATCAGTTCCAGGAAGCAACCGATCTCAGCACGCGCCACCCGATCACGTGATGTCGGGCTGTGGAATGACTATTTGCCTAACAGCCTCAGCGCATTCGTGTAACGGATCCTAGCTTTCTCGCTCTCGTCGAGATCGAGTTTGTCGAGCGCGTCCAGCGTCTGCGCGAGCGAGAACTGCGGGTAGTCGGACCCCAGGAGCACATGATCGATTCCGACGTTGCGGAGTGTCCAGACAAATTCCTCTTCGATAGGGCTGTCGGCCGCCACGACCACGGTCCCCGAGATGTCGAAGTAAATGTTGTCCATGAAGAAGTCCTTCGCGGTGCGCGCAAGCGCAAGCGTGTTCCAGAAGCGGAAGTTCAGCCCACCCATGTGCGCGAACACGAACTTCGTCTTCGGCGCTCCGACCGCCAGGTTGAACAGGTGCTCGCTGTCGCCGGCGATGACGTTGGCGTTGTCCATGAGCACGACGACGCCGAGCTCGCCGGCCCGCTGGACCAGCTTGAGCACGCGCGGATCGGCGGCGTCGAACCGTTGCGTGTGCGGGTGAAGCTTGAGAACCCTGACGCCCCGGCCCGCAACCCGCTTGAGCTCCTCGAGAGCGGCCTGGCCGTCGTACGGATGTACCGTAGCGATCGGCACCATCGTCGGATGCTTCGATGCCAGCGCGATCAACGCGTCGTTCTGCGCCCGAGTGTGCGCGACATCACCCTGCAGCGCCTGGTGTGGACCGCCGAACCACATGCCGCCAAATCCGGTGACCTGCCGCTTCGCTGACGCGACCTGGGCCTCATATTCGCCAATCGACTCTGCACCATTGCGCAAATGAACGTGCAGATCGAAAGTCTGATCCTGCGCGGTCGACGGATGGGACAGGAATAGCAGCAGAGTTGCCAGGGCGGGAATCTTCATCCTTATCATCATCATGCTCGCCGACCAGGAATGGCTGGCGAAGTTACGCCTGCGCCTCCACCGTGATCGACGCTCGAGTGGATTCCGTTCGGAACAGGCTCGACATTCGTTATCAACGTACCTGAGTAAGACGTTTGTGCGGGCTGCCAAAAGGGGGTTCCCATGCCCACTCGGCATATCTACCTGAAAATCGAGACGATCCCGGATTACAGTCCCGTAGATCCTGACCCGACGGCGGCGCCGCCAATCCGTTATGGCCGAGATTGCATGAGAAACATGGGCCATGAGGACGCGACGATTCCGACATCCGAGATCAACGCGCGCACAGTGGGAGCCGTCGTTTATCGCGAGTATCTCGACCCCGCCTATCTGGTGCCGAAGCCGGACAAAATCGTGCTTGCCGACATTAATGAGCCTGCGTATCACCGTCGCGTGCCTGGAACTGTAATTTATGCGCGCCCCGGGGAGCGTTTGAAGATTCACGTGGTGAACGCGGACAGCGAACCGCACAGCTTCCATATGCACGGATTGCAATACGGCATCGACTCCGACGGGTCGTGGCCCTTCGGCACGGAGTCGAGCGACGGCCGCCGATCAGACGAGATCTGCCCCGGACAGCATTGGACATACACGTTCGATGTAACGGAAAAGATGATCGGTGCGTGGCCGTTCCACGATCACTTTCACAATATAGGGGCTAGCGTGAATCGCGGTTTGTTCGGCGGCCTGATCGTGCTGCCGAAGGACGAGGCATGCGACCCACCTCCACGGATGAAGCTACCGCCGGAAGTGGAGGAGCTGTTGCGCGACCTGCACGAGCATCTGCCGCCGGAACCGGAGGACATGGAAGGAGCGCCAACCCGCGAGGGAATGGCCATGCCGATGCCGGGCGGCGAAGGGCACGACGACGGAGGACACGCGCCGATGCCCGCTCCCCCCGCACAATTCGTAGGCAGGCAGATCGACTGGGAGGAGTACCTGCATCTTCCCGGCGTGCATCCCGAGCCCGACCCGCACAAACCCCTGCATGTCCCGATGTTTCTGCATTATCTGGCGGGCGGCAGCGGCACGCCCGCCTTTGACAGCGGCCCCATCGCAAAGAACGGTTCCTTCGAAGCCACTTTCGGACCGGAAGGAGTATTCAACTATCACTGCGAGATCCATCAGTCGATGCGAGGCAAAGTCACTGTGGCCATGGGAAACCCCACGACGGTCGTGACGGTGACGATCGACGACAGCGATCCCATGAACATGAAGTTCGATCCTGACAACGCGTTGGTCGGGCCTGGTGGCAAAGTCCATTGGAACAATGGCAACAACAACGAACACACGGTCACCGAAGATGCGGGGGGAATGCCCTCATGGTGCCTGAATGGTCGGACGTTCGTCGGCAACACGCCGACCATCGTAGCCGAGGCGGGACAGAAGATCCGATGGTATGTCTTCAGCCTTGACCTGGGAATGATGTGGCACAACTTCCACCCCCACGGTCAGCGCTGGCACTTCGCCGGCGAAGCGTATGACGGCCGCAGCATTGGTCCCGCAGAATCCTTCGTGGTTGAGACAACGGCCCCGCCGGTGCTGCTGCTGCCGGCGGACATTGCCAAAGCGCAACACCCCGATCATCGACCCGAGCACGCGAAGAAGTATCAGATACGCGGAGACTTCCTGTTCCATTGTCATGTGGAGATGCACATGATGGCAGGGCTGGCAGGACTGGTGCGCTCGCGCCAGACACTGTGGCTGACGCCTGAGCAGGCAAAACGCCTCGCTAAACAAACCGGCTTGCCGATCGACCATGGAGACAATGACTGCCCAAAGGTCGATCCCGAACACTGCCATTCGCTCGATTGCGGTAAGTGGGAAGAGGTCGCAGGCAGCCCTTCTGTCTGCCTGATGCACGGTTGTGTGCTGCCCAACACCCGGAAGGTGCTGTTCTGGGGCTATGGAGATACGCGCGACGACATCAGCCGGATCTGGGATTATTCCACTCCCGCCGGCTCATTCTCCGTTCCAGCCAATCAGCCATTCGACGTCACCTTGCCGGTCCACAATCGGGGGCTCGCAAACTTGTGGTCGGCTGAGCACACGTTCCTGGATACCGCGGAAGGCACGGTCCTGATACACGGCGGCTTTACACCTCGGGAAGCGTACCTGTTCAATCCCGTGACGCTGCAATGGTCACGGGTCGCGCCCACAGTCGACCAGCGCTTCTATTCAACGACGCTGACGCTCGCCGACGGCAAAGCTCTGACGATACTGGGCGGCACGCCGACACAGATTGCCGCAAAATCGATTGAGATTTACAACCCGGGCACCGGAACATGGGCCCCTCCCATCCCGCTGCCGGCGACGTTCGACTATCTGTACTATCCCTGGACCTATCTGCTTCCCAACGGTGAATTGTTCATCGCCGGGCCGCGAGGGATCACGCGGCGCTTCAATCCCCTCGCTCCGGTAGACGATCCCGCCAAGACGTGGCCGACGCTTGCCGGCAACCGCAGCAGCAGCGGCGAAAAGGGCACCTCGGTCCTGCTGCCGCTTCTGCCTCCCGACTACAGGCCGCGCATCGTGATCGCCGGCGGCGATCTGTCGCCTCAGACTTCGGAGATCATCGACCTGTCCGAGGTTGCGCCTGCGTGGAAGTCGCTGCCGAACCTGAACAAACCGCGCCCCCACCAGGTGAACACCGTCCTGATGCCCGACTCGCGCGTGTTCCTTGCGGGTGGGATTCCCAACAAAGGCGGGCCGGCCGAGATCCTGGACACGAAGAATCTTTCCGCGGGCTGGGTCCCTTGCGCCGAGATGAAATACTCGCGTGGCTACCACTCAACCGCGATCCTCCTCGCCGACGGCTCCATTCTGATGGGCGGCGATCAAGACATCAGCGGCGGCTGGAAGTCAGGCGAGACGACGCCGCACGAGCGATACTTCCCCTGGTACTATTTCCGCACGCGAGCGGTGATCACCAGCTCGCCGACGACGGTGGCCCATGGGGGAACGTTCACCGTCAACACGCCGAGCGCCACCTCCATCGCGGAAGTGATTCTGATTCGCCCGGCCGCGACAACGCACGGGTTCAACATGTCGCAGCGGATTATCGCGTGCGAGATTACAGGACGCGGTCCGACTTCCGTGCAGGCCAAGGCGCCGCCGAACGGAAACATCGCGCCTCCCGGCCACTACCTCTTGTTCATCGTTGATACGGCCCGTGTGCCCAGTACGGCTGCGTGGATTCGGCTGACACCGTGATCATTTCTTCACCGGAAAACCCGGTCAGAAGTAGTACTTGAATCCAAGCTGCACGTTGCGCGGGCCTACTTTCGTCCCGTTGATCACGCCAAAGTTGCTGGCACCGTAGCTCGTCGCGTTCGTCGCCGGATCGCTGAACACCGGACGGTTGCGGAGGTTCTGCGCTTCGATGCGAAACTCGAAGCGCTGTCCCCCCTGCACCCGCCAGTTCTTGATCAGGGCTGCATCGAGGATGTTGACGGCCGGCCCGCGGATGTCGAGCGTACGCGGCGCGGTGCCGAACGTGTCGGGCGCCGGACGCGAGAACGCGTCCTGGTTGAAGTAGTTGTTCAACCGATCGTGAATATCTCCTGCCGTGGCCGGGTCGCCGACGAGGTTCGGGCGCTGCGTGCCGTTCCAGAGCGTGCCGCCCGACTGGTTCACCTGCAGCGGAAAACCGGACTGCAGCAGGAAGAATGCGCTCACCTCCCAGCCGCCGATCAGCGCGTCCGCCAGACGACTCATGCCGGAGCCGAAGCGGCGCCCGTGTCCGAACGGCATCTGCCAGTCGCCGGTGGCCACGAAGCGATGCTCCACGTCGTGCTGCGAGAGCGAGCGCTCCGCCGAGAGATCGAGCGGGTTCTGGAAGCTGGTGGTCCCGCCGAGCCAGGTCAGGTTGCCGTCGGTGACCGACGCATCGTCGATCATCCTCGACCACGTGTAGTGCGTGAGTACGGTCAGCCCTCCGGAGAAGCGCTTGTCGTATTTGAACTGCACGCCGTGATAACTCGAACTGGCGGCATTTGGATCGGATCCGCTGACGCCGTCATATTGCGGCATGTTCCGCAGCAGCCGGTATCGCTGAATCGTCCGGCCATTCAGATTGACGGCCTTCGGGTCGGTGATGATGTTGTAGAACGGATTCGGCACAGCGGCCTGTAACTGTGCGCGCGTGTAGAGCGCGTTCGGACCGAGCCAGTAGACGGGATCCAGCGGGCTCAGCGACGTATACGGCGAATAGAGGTGCACACCCCGGCTGCCGGTGTAGTTGATCTCCACCATCGAACTCCAGCCGATGTCGCGCTGGACGGAAAGATTCCAGGAGTACATCTCGGGATTGCGGGTCTGCCGCGTAATCGTGCCGACGCCGAGTCCGATTAACGTCATATCACCGAGTGAACGACCCGGAGGCGTCAGAATGCCCTGCGGATATGGATTCGACAGCGTGGCATTTCGCGTCGCGCCGCTGTCCAGCGACCAGGGCACGGCGGCGTCGGTGTTGAACGCGGCGCCCGTGTGGCCGGAGACCGTCGCGCGCGAGAGGAGGAAGAACCTGCCGGCCCCCGCCCGAATCGACGTCTTGTCGTCGAGCGCGTACGCAAACCCGAGGCGCGGACCAAAGTTGTTGTGATTGACATCGAACGGCGAGGGCGTCTGGTCGTCGACGAACTTCACCGCGCCTTTCAGGTCGTACCCGGGCACGGAGATCGGCGACGGCGCGTTCAGATCCCAATAGCTGTAGCGATCCTGCAACTCCGTCCGCGGCACCTCGTACTCGTAGCGCAGCCCCAGGTTCACTGTCAGCTTGCGCGACATCTTCCAGTCGTCCTGAACGAAGAATCCACGGTATGCCGCGCGCGAAAAGGCTTTCGGATCGATATGGAAATTCGAACCGTTGCCCCAGCCGATGAGCATCGACGCAAATCCATTCCCCTGATAGGCGTTGCCGGTGTTCAGGTCCTCGCTGGTCGTCTGCGCGCCGAAGGAAAATTTACCGGACGGATACCCGGGTTGCGCGTAGTCCAGGAAGTTCTGCCGGAATTCGCCGCCCGCCTTGATGCTGTGACCGCGCACGATCTTGGTCATCGAGCCCGAAAACTGGTGCACGCCCTCCTGCCGGTCCATCTTCCAGTAACCCTGCGTTCCCATGTCCGAATAACCGCCGGCGCTGAACATCGGAAAGACGTGCAGGGTCGCCGTATCCTGCATGTACTGCGGAAGCCCCAGCATCGTCTCGTCGAACGTTGCGTTGAACGGATCGCGGTGGTAGTCGGAGTAGATGAGGCCGTAGGTGAACGTCCACAGGGTGGAGGCGTTCTGCACGAACGTCAGATTGCTCGTCGCCGATCGAGTGATCGTGGAGCTGGGCCCGTTATACGGGTCCGCC